>CALKHD010000169.1 GCA_938092195.1 uncultured Flavobacteriales bacterium
TCAGGACAGCGACAATGACGGTTGCGACGACTGTCTCAGTGGCACCTATGACCCTGCCAACGACGGAGAGGATGTCGATGGAGACGGCCGTTGCGACAGCAGCGACCTATGTACCGATCTCACGGCCGACAATTTTGCGGACCCCGCCAACGGTGCATGTCAAGGAACCTGTGATACCGCCCCCGTTTTCGAAGCGTTGGTAACCACCCAGTCCGCCTCCGGCCTCAACATGCCCAATGGACGCATCAGCCTGACCTTGTCCACAGGCAACATCCCCTTCACCCCCGCAGCTGCTTTCGAAGCCACGACAATCGAACTCACTGGAATCAACGGCAGTGCAGACTACACTTTCTCCCTGGACACCGATACGATTTCAGTTTTGCCTGGATTCTATTCGGTCATGGTCTACAACGAAGAAGGCTGTCCCGGCGTGTCCAGTGCGCCAGGGGGCTCCGCCTTTGGCCAGCCACCCGTAGAACGGCGGGCCATTGTCGGATACCTGCAGTGCTGTGGCGGAATCTGTGGCGTGTATGACCGCGACACCGACGGCATCTGTGACAACGAGGACAACTGCACCGATCGCACCGCTCCCAACTTTGACGACCCCGCCAACGGGCCATGCCAATGAGGGTACCGCGCAATCCCTGAAAGGCGGAACCACAGCTGTAACCGAGGAAAAGGCCTTCTTTTTTAGCCAGCTCACGGGTGGTGACAGCGCCATCCTTGTCGGTGACCTTCTCAAACTTGTCGATGAGATCGAAGTCCACATTGGCTGGCAGGATGTCCGGATTCTTTTCTTTCAGACATTTCGCCGTTCCACTCATGGTTCCTCTCGGCTTGAGTTGACCGTTGCGCTCCGCCCCTGGCTGGTGATGACCGAAAAGCCAAGCCAATGCCTGTTGCGGTCGTGAATCATCGCCATCCGACAAACCGTTTTGGACTTCGCCCGCAGATAACTTCCGCGAAACGCTACCTTGTATGGGTGCGCCCCAATTGCTTCATAGCCGCCCTTTTTGTGTTGCTCTTGGGCATTCACGCCGGGTGTTTGGCCCAAGGTTCAACGTCCAACCAACAAAGGCTCACGTTGAGCCACCGGACCTACAACGCCCTCGATGGCCTGTCGAGCAATTGCATTTTTGCCATCGAAAAAGACGCGTCCGGCTTCATGTGGTTTGCCACGTCCAAAGGATTGGACAGGTTTGATGGCAATCGGTTCATGCCCCATTTGTACGCCGATATGGTGCAACCTGAACAGAGGTTGTCACAGGTGTTCATCAAAATGAACGCCACCCCTGAGCGCGAATTTATTCTTCGGCTTTCTCAAGCGGTGGACAACCAAAAATCCGACACGGTCTTCACCTTCAATCCGTTGCGCCCATCATTTCAGGGCGCCCCTTTGAAGCAAACCGACAATCGATCCGATTGGCTCATGCTGCCAGATCGGAAATCAGAATGGGCAACAACCCAGCCCGATTCAATGCAACTTCAATTAGAAGGCTTAAAGCCTTCCCGGTGGTTTAAATACGGAAGGCGGTTCACCGCTTGGCACGGTGGCCATGACGATTGGCCCCTGCTGTACCGCTCGTGGTATGGCCGTACTGATGTTTTGTACTTCACAGGAGACAGTCTGGGGCACATGGAATCCAGCCAGTTTTCGAGCTCCTTGCCCACCCAAGGCGACGAGCATTCAGCCATTGTGCGAGCAGATCGAGATGGACTGGTTTTTTTTCAGCTGAACCGCTCCCTCCCTTACCCCAAAGGATCCCTGATTCGACAGCTTTGGGATGGAACTACAACCCTCTTGGGCCATTGGAACGATTGGTTTCCAATGGACCGTCCTGATTTCAATGACCAAATCTTCTTACGGAAAAACCCTTGGAACGGGGACATGTGGTGTTTCACCCACGACCAACTGGCCATTGTCAACCAAGATGGAGCATTACAATGGTCTGGTAAAATCAGCGAGCACCTTCAGTTTTCTTCGTTGATCAATGCCATGGAATTTTCCAGTCCAAATGAAGTGTGGATTGGAAGCTGCAAGGGACTGTCTCTCATCCACATAGAAAGGGATGGCTTCGAAGAATTGTTCCTCGCCGAAGTCACCATAAACGACAACATCAAAGGCTACCTCGATGGCATGAACAGCTGCCGCAGCATTGTGGAGTGGGGTTCAGACTCCCTTGTGTTTTCTACCAACAGCCATGGCATTCGCCTGCATCATGCGGGAAAGAGCACCATGGTGGCCCCTGAAAATGGTGCCGGCGCTGCGCTCTTTCTGGAAGAAGACACCCTTTTTACCGCCACGCCCAGTGGAATTGGAATGTTCACCCGTCAACACCCCTACCACCTGATCGCACCGTTGACCATACCAGGTCCCATTTGGGACATGCACAGGGTCGGTCCGTCTGAATGGCTCATTGGCGGGGCCGGTATCTTTCGTGTCAACACCCGGTCCTCTACCATCACACCCGAAGAAAACACGCCCCTCAACGATATGGGCAACGTCTACCAGTTTTCACTGGACCAAGACACCCTGTGGGCCATTGGAGCATCGGGCATTTTCGCCTTGGACGAAGCCGCTCAGTCATGGAGCCATTGGCACGACGCAGTTCCAGGCGCCCCCTTCATTCAAGAAGCCCACCATCGCCTGATTGATAAGCGGGGGAACCACTGGATTTCTACGGCGACGAGGGGCTTGCTCAAATGGAACCCAGAAACGGGGAACTTGAAAGAGATGGGCAGCGACTTTGGCCTGCCTTCCAACACCGTTTATGGAGGGATCGAAACCGAAGAGGGGCAGCTGTGGTTCAGCACAGACAACGGGCTGTTCCTCCTGCCGAGCTCCAATGAAAAAGAGGTCGCCATTTTTGATCAACGTCATGGCCTGCATGAAACGGAGTTCAACCGCACCGGGATGCACTTGGGCTCTAGTGGCACGGCCTATTTCAGCACCATCAACGGCATTGTCAAGTTCGACCCAGATGCCATCAAGGTGCCCCGTTCCAGAGCGCCGTCATTGACCATCACTTCCGTCCTCCAACACCAGTCGAAGCGCGACACCATCAAAGACATGGTCTCGGTGTTCAAAGACGGAGGCATCCTGCAGCTCGACCCTTCAGACGATTTTGTATCCATTCGCTTTGCACTGCTAGACTACTCACAAATCCCCCAGTTCTACCGGTATCGGCTGATTCAAGAACAGAACAGCCCCACCAACTGGTTCCCCTTGAGCGACCCCGAAATCAACTTAAGTGGCCTCTCTCCCGGTATGACGACTGTTGAGATTCAAGCCAGATTGAGGGGAACAGCATGGATTGAAGACAGCCTTCAAATCCCCATTCTTTTGGCCTCACCCTGGCACACGGACCCGTGGAGCTTGACCCTGCTCGGCTTCTTGGCTGCTTTGATGGCGGGTGGCATCACACTGCTCAGGCTTCGGGGTCTTCGAAACCGCAATGAATTGCTCGCCACCATGGTCAACGAGCGAACCAACAACCTCAAAGAAGCCATGGAGCTCAAGGACATCTACCTAAAAGAGGTGCACCACAGGGTCAAAAACAACCTCCAAATCATCGGCAGCTTGCTGGATTTACAAGCCGAAAAGGAGCGCCTCCCAGCCACCCAAAAAGCGCTCAGTGCAGGGCGATCGCGCATAGAGTCCATCTCTCTTGTTCACAAGCACTTGCACATCGATGCCAATGTGCGCCATGTGAACTTAACAGACTTCATCCACGAATATGTCACCCGGGTGGAAGATGCGCTCATGGAAGGAGAGGCCGATGTGGAGTGGACCTTGCAGGGAGACGACATCACACTCGACATCGAACCCGCACAAGCCTTTGGTATTGTGCTCAACGAACTCCTCACCAACAGTTTACAACATGTCGAAACCCGGCCACTCAAAATCGACATCCATTGGTACGGGTCCGAACAGAAAAAACTGCACTTCGAGTACAAAGACAATGGTCCAGGTTTGCCAGAGGACACCGGCCCAGGCACCTCCGATTCATTGGGATTGAACTTGATCTCCAGCTTGACCAAACAGCTCAAAGGGCAGGTGTCGCTGTCGTCAGATAACCGCGCCCATTGGCATTTCCAACTGTCTTGCCCCTTTACAAATGAAGAAGGTCGCCCCTCCTCTTGACCGCCAGAGCTCAAAGCCTTGAAGCCGCCAAAACATGAATCCCGGACTGAAAATATTAATCTTAGAGGACGACGCCATCATTGGGGAAAGCATCCACATGCACTTGCGCAGCCTCGGCCATACGCCCTACCCCCCCATCGACAACGTAGAGGCGGCGATGTCATTTATTGAGCGCAACAAAGTCGACATGGCCATCTTGGACATCCAAGTCAACGGGCATCAAACAGGCGTTGACCTGGCCCAGCACATCGATGAGCATCACCGCTGTCCTTATGTGTTTCTCACCGCGTTCACCGACGACAGGACCCTGACCAACGTCAACACGACCCAACCTGCCGGCTATTTGGTAAAACCGTTCAGGCGCAGCGAGTTAAAAGCTGCCATTTCCCTGGCCAAACTGAAGGACAGCCAAAAGAACAGCACACCGGATCAAGAAGTCAGCACACAGCACATTTTCGTGAACGTCGGCGGGGAATGGGACCGGATCAATGTCGAGGACATCCTCTATTTGGAAAGCGCCCACGTCTACACGGAAATCCACACCACTGAAGCGAAAAAAGTCACCCGAAAGTCCATGACCGAGCTCGTCGACGAACTCCAAGACCGAGGCATCATAAGGATCCACCGAAGCCGTGCTATCAACTTGGCTCACGTGACCCGATTCAGCAGGCAAACCGTTCA
>CALKHD010000170.1 GCA_938092195.1 uncultured Flavobacteriales bacterium
GATGACTGTTTTCCACTGGTGGTTTGGCAAACGGGATCGGGGACCCAGTCGAACATGAACGTCAACGAGGTCATTGCCAATCGGGCTCACGTCCTGGCTGGCGGAGTCTTGGGAGAAGGGGATCGCCCAGTGCACCCCAACGATGACGCCAACAAGTCTCAAAGCAGCAACGACACCTTCCCCACGGCGATGCACATTGCTGCATACGATCGAATTGTGAGAACCACCATTCCTGGGGTGGAGCGGTTGAGGGATGCCCTGGCCAGCAAAGCCGAGGAGATGTCAGCCGTGGTCAAGATTGGACGGACCCATTTGATGGACGCGACACCCTTGACTTTGGGCCAGGAATTTGGAGGTTACGTGGCCCAGTTGAACCATGGCTTGCGGGCTTTGAATTCAACCCTTGGACATTTGGCTGAGTTGGCCTTGGGCGGAACGGCGGTAGGAACAGGGTTGAACGCCCCCAAAGGATATGCGGAGAAAGTGGCCGAATACATGGCAGGTTCCACGGGGCTTCCCTTTGTGACCGCACCTAACAAATTTGAAGCCTTGGCGGCCCACGATGCGGTGGTTGAAGCCCATGGAGCGCTCAAACAGCTTGCCGTGAGTTGCAACAAGATTGCCCATGACATTCGCATGATGGGGAGTGGACCCCGAAGCGGCATCGGCGAGCTTTCCTTGCCCGCGAATGAACCGGGGTCGAGCATCATGCCAGGCAAAGTGAACCCCACTCAGGCCGAAGCCCTGACCATGGTGTGCGCTCAAGTCATGGGCAACGATGTGGCCGTCACGGTGGCGGGAACCCAAGGGCACTTTGAATTGAATGTGTTCAAGCCCATGATGGCCAGAAACATTTTGGAGTCCGCCCGTCTTTTGGGAGAGGCTTCGGCCTCTTTTGCAGAGCGCTGTGTGGAGGGCCTTCAGCCCAACAGAGCCCGCATCGACCAATTGGTGGGAGACAGCCTCATGTTGGTGACGGCCTTGAACCCGCACATCGGATACTACAAAGCGGCAGAGATTGCCCAAAAAGCCCACGTGGAAGGCACCACACTCAAAACGGCGGCCTTGGCCTTGGCTTACTTGACCGAAGCCGAGTATGACGCCTGGGTGGTTCCTGGCTCGATGACGGGGCTGCAATGATCCAGGGTTTGTCCACCCCATCAGCAATCCATCGGCTTTTTGCCTTCGGTTTGCTGTGCATGTTCCTTGGAAGCTGCGCTCCTCAGCGGAATGTGCATAGGTCCAAGCGCAGAAAAAAGCCCAAATGCAAGACGTGCCCTTCGTTTTCGTGGCAGGAATCAAAACAGGAGGGGGTAATTTTACACAACCTGAATTCGAAAGGGATTGCATCATGGCCCAACACGACCACACATACGCCGTCATCATGGCCGGCGGAGTCGGATCTCGCTTCTGGCCGATGAGCCGCTCTGCGCGGCCGAAGCAATTTTTAGACATTCTAGACCGCGGTCGTTCCCTCATTCAAATGACGGCCGACCGATTGACTCCGATGGTCCCATTGGACCGGACGTACGTGGTGACCAATGCCCGATACAAGGATGACATCTTGGCCCAGTTGCCGGGCATTCCAGAGGATCAAGTGCTGTGCGAGCCGTTCATGAGAAACACCGCGCCTTGTTTGGCGTATGCCGCCCATCGCATTGAGATGAGGGATGCCGAAGCCACCATGGTGGTGGCCCCTGCAGACCACTTGATTGAAGACGAGGCTGGCTTTATCGACGTGCTTTCAGTGGCTGTCAACCGAGCGGCAGGGACCCATCAGTTGCTCACGCTGGGCATCACGCCAACCCGTCCAGATACCGGCTACGGCTACATTCAATTCGAAGACTTGCCCGATGCCGAAGACCCGAGGCTGCGTCAGGTTCGCACTTTCACGGAAAAACCGGACTTGGATTTGGCTGAACGCTTTTTGGCCTCCGGAGATTTTTGCTGGAATGCGGGGATTTTTGTGTGGTCGGTTCAAACTGTTCTCGATCGGTTCGAGGATCAGATGCCCGATTTGCACGCCCTTTTTGTGGAGCGGAAGGCGGACTTGGGCACCGAACGAGAAGAAGACGCCATCCAGGCCATTTATGGCTCAGCCGAGAACATCAGCATTGACTACGGCATCATGGAAAAGGCGCCCAACGTTGGCGTGGTTTTAGGAGAATACGGGTGGAGTGACCTGGGCACTTGGGGCTCGCTTTACGACAAGCTCGACAAGAATGAAGAGGGCCATGCGGTCTCGGGGGCTTCGCTGCTCACCGAAAGTTCATCAGGACTGATGGTGGCGGCCGAAGGCAAGAAGCTGATCGTGGCCAAGGGCCTCGAAGACTTCATTGTGGTGGACACCCCAGACGCGTTGCTGATTTGTCCGCGCAGCGATGAGCAATGGGTGAAGCAGTTGGTCTCCCGACTCAAGGCGGAGAAAGGCGAGCCATTGGTTTGACTTCAATCCCCAAACGCACCGCACCAAGGTTGGCGCGGCGCGAAGGGGTGTGAGTCAGAATTTATGTGTTCGCAAAGGGAGCCGGCTTGCGGTTTGCCGGAGCCATGTGGGGGGCTTCCCTCCATCGCTGGTGGCAAGGTGAGGCTGACTTCCCCTGCTCCCATTGACGATTCTGCTTGTCGAGGCTGACATTCATCACCGGCCGCTTCGGTGCTTACCTTCGTCTCAGGCATGGGCATCCTCCTCCATATCGGGCGTTTTTTCTCCTTCCTTGCAGCGGCATTGCGCCGACCGCAAAAGGGCCGCGTTTTTGCACAAGCGACCTTGGTCGAGTTGGAGGCCATTGGCGTTCAAAGTGTGGGCATCGTGGCGTTGTTGAGCGTGTTCATGGGGGCCGTAATCGCCATCCAAACAGCGCACCAGGTGGGTGGTTGGGTGCCGGCTTATACCATTGGTTTCACAGTCAGGCAGACCATGATTCTGGAGTTTGCCCCAACCATCATTCCCGTCATCCTGTCGGGCAAGGTGGGCTCCAACATCGCATCACAAATCGGGACCATGCAGGTCACAGAGCAAATCGATGCCCTGGAAGTCATGGGGGTCAGAAGCATCTCCTTCTTGGTGTTGCCCAAGCTGCTCGCGGCGTTGCTGATTTTCCCGTTTTTGGTGGTCATCGCCATGGTCTTGGGGATGGGCGCTGGAGCGTTCATTTGTGATTTCGCAGAGCTGAGCAGCTTTGCAGATTATGAGTACGGGTTGCAGGTGGACTTCAGCCCTTTCGACGTGACCTACGCCTTGATTAAAACCTGTGTCTTTGCCTTGATCATCACCAGTGTGAGTGCTTACCATGGTTACTATACCTCAGGAGGAGCGCGCGAGGTTGGGCGGTCAAGCACCAAGGCTGTGGTCTACAGCGTCGTCATCGTCATGGTGGCCAATTTGGTCATCACGCAATTGCTCTTGACATGATTCGGGTCAGCGGCGTGAAAAAGGCCTTCGGCGAAAAGGCGGTTCTGCATGGCATCGATGCGGAGTTCAATTCAGGGCAGGTAAATTTCATCATTGGAAGAAGCGGATCGGGAAAGTCTGTGTTGACCAAGTGCATTGTGGGCTTGCTCGAGGTGGATGCCGGATTGATCCAATACGGAGACACTGATTTTTCTGAACTCGACCTCAAAGGCCGCGAGAAGGTCAGAAGACAAATTGGCATGTTGTTTCAGGGTGGCGCGTTGTTCGACTCCATGACAGTGCTGGAAAACGTAATTTTCCCGCTTCGCATGTTCAGCGACATGACCGAAGAGGAGCGCCTCGAGCGCGCCATGGAATGTCTGAAGCGCGTTGAGCTTGAAGGGGCCGAGGACCGGTTTCCCGCTGAAGTGTCCGGGGGCATGCAGAAACGCGTGGCTTTGGCCAGAGCGATCGTGGGAAAGCCCCAGTATTTGTTTTGCGACGAGCCCAATTCAGGCTTGGACCCTCAGACTGCGATTGTGATCGACAATTTGATCAAAGACCTGACCCATGAATACGGAACCACCACCGTGGTGATTTCGCACGACATGAACAGCGTCATCGAAATCGGAGACAGCATCCACTTTCTCCATGAAGGAGAAGTGGCCTGGCACGGAGACCGCAAGGGCATCTTGGACAGCGGAGTGAAGTCCCTTGATGGGTTTGTCTACGCATCGGACTTGATGAAAGACATTCGGAAACAGCTTCGCAAAAAATGAGCAAGGCACCGTCTCGAATTCCATTTTCTCTGCCCCGGTTAAGTGAAGAGGAGATGAACCGGAAGCTCGACTCCATGTACGGTCAGCTTTCTCAACGGAGAACCGTTCGTTCGTTCAGTTCTGAGCCCATTCCCATGGAGGTTTTGGAAAAGGCAATTCGCATTGCCGGGACGGCTCCAAGTGGGGCCCACAAACAACCATGGTCCTTTTGTGTGGTGACCAACGCAGAGTTGAGGAAACGGATCCGAGCCAAAGTCGAAGAGGAGGAGAGGCGGAGCTATGAAGAGCGGATGTCTCAGAAATGGTTGGAAGACTTGGAGCCCTTGGGCACAGATGCCATCAAGCCGTACATCGAAGAGGCACCGGCTTTGATTGTGGTCTTTAAAAAAGTCCACGAGCCGGATGAAGTGAGCGGCGCCCGCCACCCCAACTACTATGTATCGGAAAGCTGCGGAATTGCAGTCGGGTTGCTTCTGGCAGCTTTGCATGAAGCAGGTCTGGCGACGCTGACCCACACACCTTCTCCCATGAATTTCTTGGCCGAATTGTTGGAGAGGCCGTCGCATGAACGCGCCTTCCTCAATATTCCCGTTGGTTGGCCTTCTTCTGATGCTACTGTGCCTAACCTTTCGCGCAAACCGTTGAACGAAATCCTGTTTCGCTACTGATTTCTTGTCACAGGTGGTGGTTGCAAGTCGCTGTGAAACAGGGGGTTAAAGGGGTTATTCACCATTTCGTGAGGAAGTTTCTCTCCTGTGTAAAAAGAGGGGGTGGCACTTGGAAAAGGGGCATTTACTTTGCACCGCATTCGCAATACCTGTAATCATGTCTGAAATCCGCGAGAAAGTGACCGCGATTATCGTCGACAAGCTCGGCGTAGAGGCTTCTGAAGTAAACGATGAAGCTGGATTCACCAACGACTTGGGAGCTGACTCCCTCGATACCGTTGAGTTGATCATGGAATTCGAAAAGGAATTCAACATCGCCATCCCGGACGATCAAGCCGAGAAGATCGGCACCGTTGGCCAAGCCATCGAGTACATCGAAAACGCGAAGTAAGCCCCGCATGGAGCTGAACCGTGTGGTCATCACGGGAATGGGTTGCCTGACACCTTTGGGCAACGATGTTCCGTCCTACTTCGACGCTCTAAAAAAGGGCGTCAGTGGCGCGGGACCCATCACCCGGTTTGATGCCGACAAATTCAAGACCCAATTCGCCTGTGAGGTGAAAGATTGGGACCCGCTTGAGCACTTCGACAGAAAAGAAGCGCGCAAGCTGGATCCATACGCCCAGTATGGAATGGTGGCCGCGCGTCAAGCTGTGGCCCAATCTGGATTGGTTGAGTCCAACCCCAACTTGGACCGAGTGGGGGTCATTTTCGGAAGCGGCATCGGAGGCCTGTTTACTTTCCAGCAAGAGATCACCTCTTTTGCCCAGGGAGACGGCACCCCCCGCTTCAATCCATTTTTCATTCCCAAAATGATCGGTGACATCTGTGCCGGTCACATCAGCATGGAATATGGATTTAGAGGCCCCAATTACGCTTGTGTCTCAGCTTGTGCCAGCGCCACCAATGCCATCATTGATGCCTTCAATACCATCCGGTATGGCAAGGCCGATGCCATGGTGAGTGGCGGTGCAGAAGCCGCAGTGGTGGAAGCGGGCATTGGAGGGTTTGGTGCCATGAAGGCGCTCTCGACCCGGAATGACAACCCTTCTGTGGCCTCTCGGCCATTTGACGTGAACCGCGATGGTTTTGTTTTGGGTGAAGGCGCTGGGGCGGTTGTTCTCGAATCACTCGAACACGCCCAAGCCCGAGGAGCCCACATCATCTGTGAAGTGATGGGCGGCGGCGCTTCTGCCGATGCACACCACATGACAGCCCCTCACCCTGAAGGTTTGGGCGCGAGAAATGTGATGCGCGCCGCCTTGGAAGACGCGGGAATGTCTCCAGACGAGCTGGATTACGTCAACGTGCACGGAACATCCACGCCCTTGGGGGACTTGGCGGAAGTCAAAGCCATCGAAGAGGTCTTTGGCGATCACGCCAAGACCTTGAGCATTTCCAGCACCAAGTCCATGACCGGGCATTTGCTGGGTGCGGCGGGCGCCATTGAAACGCTGGCGTGCATCATGGCCGTGACCGAAGATGTGGTTCCTCCCACCATCAACTCTACGGATCCAGATCCGGCGTTGAACCAGGAGTTGGACTACACCTTCAACGTCAAGAAAGAGCGCCCAGTGAGGGCGGCCTTGTCGAACACCTTTGGCTTTGGCGGCCACAACGCCTCAGTCATCGTTCGCAAATTCTGATGCCCTTTGGGATTCGGAGCACCCGTGAGGCGAGAATCAAAAGATTCATCCGCCGTCATTTTGGTGTGAGGGTATCCCGCTTAGAACCATACCTAGAGGCATTTCGGCACTCGAGTTCTGTGACCTGCCAAAAGGACGGCCTGCCGAGCAATGAAAGGCTGGAGTTTTTGGGAGATTCGGTGCTCGACATGATTGTGGTCGACATGCTCTTCCGGCAATTTCCAAGCGGGGACGAAGGAGAGATGACCCGAATGAAAGCGCGCTTGGTGAGCCGAGAAGCCTTGAATTATTTGGGAGAAGAAATCGGGGTAGAACACTTGCTTGACGCGCAAACAGGGAAAGGACCAGTGCACCCAACACTTCGCGGCAACGCCATGGAAGCCATTGTTGGAGCTGTCTTTTTGGACCGTGGATATCGGCGAACACAAAAGGGTGTTTTGAAATTGTTGAAGCGATTTGATGTTGAGAAGCGGCTCCAAGCCACGGTCGACTTCAAGAGCAAGCTTCACGAATGGGGCCAGAAGCGAAAGCGGAAGGTTCAGTTTGAAGTGCTGCGAGAATTCAAACGGGATGGAGAGCATCGATACGAGATGCAAGTGAAGGTGGGAGGCAAGGTGATGGGGACCTCAGATGGCCCCTCTAAAAAGTCAGCAGAACAAGCCGCTGCCCGCGTTGCTTGTCGTCATATCTTCGGCAACGACTAAGGGTCCAATTCAGGACGCTGGTCTGCACAGCCATGGCCGTTACCCTTCGACTCGATATCGAGGAAGAGGATTTGCCCTTTGATTTTCTCGGGGTAAGCTGTACTGACGCAGGCCATCGGTTTTGTTGGAACCTAAACCGAGCGCTGGGCACGGAGCTCTCCTTTCACCAGGAATTGCAAGTGCAACACAAAAAGCGGCCGCCAACTAAACATTGTGTTTGGCGGCACGAAGACGAATTCGGAGGGTGGACCTTCGACGTCGTTTGGAACCGGTCGCCGGAAGGGGCAATGATCCCCAACCTTGTCCATTTCGACTACTTGTTGCGCATCGAGTCCATCATCGGTGAGCAAGCCAATCGGTTGATGGACAGCTTACGCACCATGAGACGCGTTGCGGCATGCTTCCCAGTGGAAGCCTCTGCAGTTCGAGGTCATGAGGTGTTGTACTACGAATAAAGGAAAAGAAAGAACCCACATCAGGATGTCTCAGAAATTCACCAAAATCGTGGCCACAGTTGGTCCAGCAAGCACTTCCCGCGAAGTCTTGGAAGGGATGATCAAGGAAGGGGTCAATGTGATCCGCCTGAACTTCTCTCACGGGGAGTATGAGACCCATGCCACTACTGTTGAACGGGTCAAGGCCATTGATCAGGACTTGGGCACACACACGGCCCTATTGGCCGACATGCAAGGCCCCAAGCTGCGCGTGGGGATGATGGAAGACGGCGCCGAACTCGTGGTGGGTGCCAAGATTGTCATCCGCGTGGGAGAAGAGACGGGAAATGCCCAGACCGCTTGGACGCGATACGAGAAGTTCGCAGAAGACGTACAAGCCGGAGAGCCCGTGCTGCTCGATGATGGCAAATTGAGGCTGCGCGTCGAAGAAACCAACGGCAAAGACGCCGTGACCTGCGTGGTGGAACACGGGGGTATTTTGAAGTCCAGAAAGGGCTTGAATTTACCTTCAACCAAAATCAGCTTGCCCAGCTTGACCACCAAGGATTGCGAGGACTTGGAATTTGCCCTTGGCCTTGGTGTCGACTGGATTGGATTGAGTTTTGTGCGTTCAGCGGCAGATGTCGTGGACTTGCGCGAGCGAATCCAAGCTGCAGGAAGTCATGCACGCATTGTGGCCAAGGTGGAAAAACCAGAAGCGGTGGACGACTTGGTTGGCATTGTGGAAACCACAGATGCCGTGATGATTGCCCGAGGTGACTTGGGTGTGGAGGTTCCCATGGAGCAGGTTCCCATGATACAGAAGCGGACCATCGAAATGTGCCAGCGACAGGGCAAGCCCGTCATTGTGGCCACCCAAATGATGGAGTCCATGGTGGACAGCATTGCCCCGACCCGGGCCGAGGTGACAGACGTGGCGAACGCGGTGTTGGATGGCGCGGATGCAGTGATGCTCAGCGGGGAAACATCGGTTGGAGACCATCCAATTGAGGTCATCAAAGCCATGAAGGCGATTGTGACTGAAATCGAAAAGGAGCCCAGAATTTATCACCTGCATCGCGAGCCAGAGGACATCCGTCCAGAGCGTCAGGTGACCGATGCGATTTGCTACAATGCTTGCGAGCTCGCACAGCGGGTGGGGGCCAAGGTGATTGTGACCATGACCTTCAGTGGATACACGGCGTACAAGGTGGCCAGCCAGCGTCCACATGCACCCATTCACGTGTTCACAGGCAACGAAAGCATCCTGGGTCAATTGGCCTTGTGTTGGGGTGTGGAAGCCCACCTCTACAACAAGATGGTGTCCACAGACCACACCATTTCAGACGTCAAAAACATCCTTCAAAAGCACGGCTGTGTGGGAGAAGGAGACCGTGTCATCCACGTGGCCAGCATGCCAATTGCAGAAGCGGGGATGTCCAATATGTTGAAAGTGAGCGAAATCTGACACTTCGTCCCCGCAAAGTCGCGGGCTATCTTCGCGCGACAGGTCCAGGTGGCGATTCCATCAGGTCCGATAGCAAACCATGAATCGACGTTTCCCAGAACGAGGCCCCCTTCATTTGCCATCCATCGCCGAAGAGGTGATGGGTCAATGGGAAGAGGGCAACGTCTTTCAGCGCAGTGTGGATTCCCGGCCCAAGGAAAAGCGCTTTGTGTTTTTCGAGGGCCCTCCCTCTGCCAACGGCAAGCCGGGCATCCACCATGTGATGGCGCGAGCCCTCAAAGATCTGTTTTGCCGATACCGCACCTTGAAAGGCGAGCGGGTTGAACGCAAAGCGGGATGGGACACGCACGGTCTTCCTGTGGAGCTTGGGGTCGAAAAGGCCTTGGGCATCACCAAGGAGGACATCGGCAAGAAAATCTCGGTCGAGGAGTACAACACGGCCTGCCGCGAGTCGGTCATGCAGTACACCCAGGAGTGGAACGACTTGACCCGACAAATGGGGTACTGGGTGGACATGGACGCGCCCTATGTGACCTACCAGCCGAAGTACATGGAGTCGGTTTGGTGGCTGCTGTCGCAGATGCACCAAAAAGGACTGCTTTACAAAGGGTACACCATCCAACCATACAGCCCCAAGGCGGGGACGGGACTGAGCAGCCATGAATTGAATCAACCCGGCGCCTATCGCGATGTGACCGACACCACGGTGGTCGCTCAATTCCGTTTGTTGTCAGAAGACGCCAACCGGGTCAGACAATGGGCTGGCGATGAAGCAAAAGGGCTGCCTGTGGACCTGTTGGCATGGACGACCACACCGTGGACGTTGCCATCCAACACGGCATTGACCATTGGGGCAGGGATCGATTACAACATTGTGAAGACCGCGAACCGGTATACGGGTGAAGCGGGGTTGGTGGTGTTGGCACAAGCCCTCTGTGGCAAGCATTTTGGAGGAAAGAAGGCACCAGAATCCGAGGTCTTGGCCACGGTCAAAGGCAGCGACTTGGTGGGCCTTCGGTACGAGCAACTCATCGATTGGACGCAGCCCATGGAGCGCCCGGAAGATGCATTCAAGGTCATCCCCGGTGATTTCGTGACCACGGAAGACGGCACAGGCATTGTTCATACGGCGCCCACATTTGGTGCAGATGACGCAAGGGTGGCCCAAGCCGCAGGTGTTCCGCCCATGCTGGTGGATGACGGACAAGGGGTGGGGGTCCCTTTGGTGGATTTGCAAGGTCGACTTCGCCCTGAATGTGGCCCCTTGGCTGGACGTTACGTGAAGCAGGAGTACCACGATGGCGATGCACCCGAGAAATCTGTGGACGTTGAAATCGCCATTGACCTGAAAACCCGAGGCCGGGCATTTTTGGTCGAGAAGTACAAGCACAGCTACCCACATTGCTGGCGGACTGACCGCCCCGTTCTGTACTATCCATTGGACAGCTGGTTCATCCGCGCAACGGCGGCGAAAGACCGGATGCGCGAGCTCAACGACACCATACTGTGGAAACCAGCGGCCACCGGGACGGGTCGATTTGGAAAGTGGCTGGAAAACCTGAACGATTGGAACTTGAGCCGGTCTCGCTACTGGGGAATTCCCATTCCCATTTGGAGGACAGAAGACGGTTCAGAGGAAAAGTGTGTAGGGTCTGTAGAAGAGCTTTACAACGCCTGCACCGAGGCCGTTGAAGCCGGCCTGATGTCCACGCATCCCTTCGCAGGGTTTGTGCCTGGAGACATGTCGGAGGACAATTACGCCAAAGTGGATTTGCACAAGCACATCGTCGACGGCATTGTCCTGAAGGCTTCAGATGGATCCCCCATGCACAGGGAGTCCGATTTGATCGATGTATGGTTTGATTCGGGCAGCATGCCCTACGCCCAATGGCATTACCCATTCGAGAATCGAGACCGCGTTGAAGGCCCCGATGGCGGGCTGTCATTCCCTGCCGATTTCATTGCTGAAGGTGTGGATCAAACCCGGGGCTGGTTTTACACGCTTCACGCCATCTCGACCATGGTGTTCGACAAGGTGGCTTACAAGACCGTCATGTCCAACGGCTTGGTCTTGGACAAGAATGGCCAGAAGATGTCCAAGCGCTTGGGCAATGCGGCTGACCCCTTCGAGACGTTGTCCAAGTATGGCCCAGATGCCACCCGTTGGTACATGCTCACCAACGCCCAGCCTTGGGACAACCTGAGGTTCGACACCGAGGGCATTGGGGAGGTGCAACGGAAGTTCTTCGGGACCTTACACAACACCTACGCGTTCTTGGCCTTGTACGCCGGCATTGACGGATGGGATCCAGAATCAGAGGCCCCTGCGGTTTCGAACCGCCCAGAATTGGACCGGTGGATCTTGAGTCGCTTGCACACCTGCATGGCAGAAGTGGAAGCCGCCTTGGACGGTTTTGAACCCACCAAAGCGGGCCGACTCATCCAGTCTTTTGTGGTGGACGACCTGAGCAATTGGTATGTGCGGCTGGGTCGACGCCGGTTCTGGAAAAGTGAATCCGACACAGACAAGCAAGCGGCCTATGCCACATTGCACAGTTGCCTGAGAACGGTGGCCCTGATGGCGTCGCCCATCGCCCCGTTTTATTGCGACCGTCTGTGGCAGGACCTCGGCGGTAAAGACTCCGTGCATTTGGCCGACTGGCCCTTGGTGGACGCGTCTTTGAGGGATGCCGAATTGGAGGCCCGCATGGACCTGGCGCAGCGATTGAGTTCGCTGACGCTGAGCTTGAGGAAGCGGGAGAAAATCCGCGTCCGACAGCCATTGCAACGCATTCTGGTTCCCGTCATGGACCCCGCTTTTGGCGCCCGATTGGAAGCAGTGGCAGAGCTGGTCATGGGAGAGGTCAATGTGAAGGCGGTAGAGCCACTCGCAGAAGACAGTGCCATCTTGACCAAGCGGCTCAAGGCGGACTTCAAAAAGCTGGGCCCCCGTTATGGCAAACGCATGAAGCTGGTGGCTGGCGCCATCGCTGGATTGGGACAAGAAGACATCCGAACGCTTGAACGCGATGGGCGCTTGGACATGACTTTGGAAGACGGCCCAGTGGAGCTTTTGCTGGACGACGTTGAGGTTCAAACTGAGGACATCCCAGGCTGGCTCGTGGCCGGAGAAGGCGGAGTGACGGTGGCTTTGGACATCGAAATTTCGCCAGAACTGCGGAAAGAAGGCCTGGCGCGCGAGTTGGTGAATCGAATTCAACAACAGCGAAAAGACGCAGGGCTGGAGGTCACCGACCGCATTGCGCTCACATTAGAGGGCCCCGAAGAATTGCAAGAATCAGTGGCTTCTAATTTGGACTATATTCGAGCCGAAACGCTCGCCAATGAGCTCACATGGGGCCCAACAGGACCCGGAGCGAAAGAGGAAGAACTGGAACCCCAAATGACCGTGGCCATCGCCATGGTCGCCATTCAATGAACCATGGCAAATACACGTTACTCCGACTTAGATCTCAAGGAATTCGAAGACTTGATTCACGCCAAGCTGAAACAAGCGAGATCCGATTTTGATCAGCTGCAGCGCTCTCTTTCCTACGAGGACGACAATCGGACGGAAGACACAGCCCCCACCTTCAAAATGATGGAGGATGGCAGCGACACCATGAGCCGTGAGGAAACGGCCCAGCT
>CALKHD010000171.1 GCA_938092195.1 uncultured Flavobacteriales bacterium
TTGGCGCAAGGGGGCGAAGGAGGTCACCAAGGTATTCGTGACCCCGAAAGAAGCCACCCGAATTGTCTTGGACCCCTTCCTCGAAATGGCGGACACCGATCTCTCAAACAATGCTTGGCCGAGGAACATTCGTCCCACGCGGATCGACTTGTACAACGACGCCACCAGCGGTTACGGCCGCTCAAGGGGCAACCCCATGCAGCGCCGGCAAGACAACCTCGATTACATCGAGTCTCTCCAAGAGGACTGATACAAGAAAACTGTTCAAGGACCGAACCTCCTAGTTGTCTTCTGGCATCCAGGGGGTCGCCCTTCCCTTTTGAACTGAAAAAGCCGCCTCAGTCGATGAGGACGGCTTGGCGAAGCGTTCCTCCTTCTTGAAGGACCTGCAAGGTGTATCGGCCGCTCGGGGCTGTGGACACATCGATTTGAAACGATCCTGTTCCGCTGCCATGCATCACAGGCCGGCCCAATGCATCCATCAGTGACCAAGCATGGTCGCCTTGAATCCCGGTCACGTTCAGCAGACCTGATGCTGGATTGGGATAGATGCTCAGCGCCGTTTCCAACTCTTCCAGCCCCACCACCAAAGACAGCGTATCGATGTCTCCGAGGTCCAGGACGTAATCGTCCCCGATTTGACGCACCGCGCCGTAGACGCGGTAAACGTCGCCTGGGGTAGGGCCGTCTGCATCTTCATTGTTCCCGGGATCGTCCACATCGACGCCGATGATGGTCGCTGTTCCCGTGGCATCTGAAACCGTCCAAACACTGCTTCCGTCGGGGGCCGTCATGACTGTGACAGGATCCAACCTGGCACGGGTACCCTCCAAACTCTCATCCATCATTTCGGCAACCGTCACGCCTACCCCTGCCGCGGTTGCATTCCAAAAATCGATGAACACATAATCCGTGATGTCCATGAGTTGTGTGTTGCCATCGGCTTCTACAATGGTTCCTGTCAACTCCAGCACATCCCCTACTTCTGGCTGACGAGGATCGTTCCACCATGGGGGATTGGGGTCAATGACCACATTGGGGCCCACACACAACAGCCCGTTCCAAGCCCCATAATCATCCTGGATGTACCACACATCTCCGAAAAACTCGGTCACTTTGCCTGACACTGTGACCTGCTGCCCCTCATACGGACTGACATCGGTTTGACCTTGAATCTCTGCGCAAGTCAGCATTTGCGACCAGGAGGCCTGATGACCAAAACAGATCAAGCTGAACGCGACGAATCCTTGGATAATGTTGTTTCGCATGGGCCCAATAACAGCAATTCAGGGACACTTTCGACAAGTTTCAATCGGCCTTGCACTTCTTGTTTTCCATATGAACAAGTCAAAAGGCCACTTACATTGCCGCATGCGAATCTTCTTCCCACTCTTGCTTTCGTGTTGGATCATGATGGTCCCGAATGCATCCGCCCAATCCATTGAGTGGTCTGACCCTTATGTGGTCGCAGCCTCTGAATATGGGTACAACAACCTCCGCATGGAACTGGATGCCAATGGCGATCCTTTGGTTCTCCATGGCAAACCGGGTAGCACAGGTGGGTTGTTCTGCACCCGTTGGAATGGCATTGGTTTTGACGCACCAGTAGCCGTCACTTCTGATGTTGGCTTGCTGATCAATGATGGCGAAGGACCCCGCATGGCCGTGCAGGGGGACCTTGTAGCTGTGGGTTATCAGATCTCGGGACAATGGGCCACTGGGGGAAAGGTGGTTCTGTCTGCCGACGGCGGGGCCTCGTGGGATGAGCCCTCCCCCATTGCCCCCAGCGCCACCCTCGACCACTTCATGCCCGTGCCTGCGTTTGGAGAAGACGGCCATCCATGGGTGGCCATGAAATGGGGCAGCAATCCCGTGCTGGAGGGCGTCCAGCGCTGGGACCCAACATCAGAAGCTTACTTACCTGCGGTGGCCGCCAATGACGCCATGCCTGGAGACGATGTCTGTGAATGCTGCGCGTCTATGCCTTTTCACCACGATGGACGTGACTACAATGCTGTTCGAAACAACGACAACAACTTGCGGGATTTCTGGCTGGCCAGAACCAATGAAAATGGCGACTGGACGGAGGCCATTGATGTTGACCCCACGGATTGGTTTTTCAACGCTTGCCCTGAATCTGAAGCAGAATACGCCCTCACCGATGAAAACGACATACTCTTGGTTTACATGTCTGCCGGCGAGGGGAACAGCCGGGTTTATTGGTCCTTGGTGGACCCAAACGCATTCACGTTGATGGCTTCGGATCGCATTCAACCGAACAGCGAAAATCTCGAAAATCACCCTTCGGTGAGCGCCAGCTCAGCGGGCTTGTGCGCCGCTTGGGAGCAAAATGACGGCGGATACGACATCTGGACAACCCTCAGTGATTCCCCCCAGAACTGGGCAGATGAAGCTCAAATCGTGACAGGCGAACTGTCTGGCCACAGCAAAAAGCCGGTCATTCGGGCTCACAACGGAACGCTTCACTTGGTATATCAGCGCCCCTCTGAAGGGGTGATTCATTACCGAGTGGGCACACCCAGTTCCACTTCCATCATTTCTGTGAACACCCCAAACTGGTCATGCTTGCCCACCCCAACTGGGTGGAACATCACAGGCTTGACTGAGGCGGCCACATGGCAACTTTTTGACCCTTTGGGCAAACCCTTATCCGGAGGGGTTTCATTGGATGGAACCATTCCCAGTGCGCACCGAGGCATGGGCTTCCTTCACATTGTTTCCGGGTCCAAGCGCCGGGCTTTCAAAACCCTGCGCTAAGCCTTAGTCCAACCAGGATACTTCTCCTGTTGCAACGTCATAAACTCCGCCGACAATGGCGATGTCCCCTTTGGACTCCAATTCAGAGAGAATGGCACTGTCTTGGCGCAGAGCCTCCATGGTCATCCTCACATTGACGGCTGAGCAAGCATCGAGATTGGCCGGCGAACCTTCTTCTCCACGGTCTGACTTTGTGGATTTCACCGCAGGTTGAATGCGGCCAAGAAGACCGGTCAAATGGCCGTCTTCCAATCCAGCCCAAGCGCCTTTAACGGCTCCACAACGGGTGTGGCCCAGCACGAGAATGGCCTTACTGCCAGCATACTTCGTGGCGTATTCCAAGCTGGCCACGAGGTCTGGAGAAGCTACATTTCCTGCCACACGTGCCACAAACAAATCACCGGATGCAGCATCGAATATCTGCTCTACTGGCGCTCGGCTATCGATGCACGACAGGACCGCTGCGTATGGAAACTGCCCCCCTGCTGCATCGTTCAACAAGGACTGCCGATCACGCACAGAAACTTTACCTGACGTTGAGCGGCGGACTCCATCCTTCAGCAACGCTACAGCATCTGAAGGGGTCAATTCACTCTGCATTTCGGCACCCATGGCACCGTCGAGTGAGAGGTAACGATCAATCATGACACAAAAATCAGATAGAGCCGTGTAACTTTTTAAGTATGGGGCACGAAAATCCCCAAGAAATGTCACCAAGGCTGATCAAAGTCATGCCCCTAAATGACAATGGTCATCCCCTCAAAAATGGTTCTGCCCACCTTGTGCGAACCTGTTTGAAACTCACTTGTCATTGTACTAGCCATGTCGCCTTTGCAACCCCATCCATCTCGACTGCTGAATCAAGCCCAAGCTTTCTTGCAAGACATGGCCTTGGACACCCGCTTCTCCATGGGCGATACCGATGTTTCGCAAAGGTTGTCTGCGATTGAAGAGGAGATTGCCCGCTCTGGCACATACAAGCACACGGAAGCTGAATTGCAATTTGGTGTTCAGTGGGCTTGGCGTGGCAGCAACCGTTGCATCGGCCGACATATGTGGCGCACCCTCAAGGTTCAAGACTGCCGGGAGATTCGCAACCGTTCAGGCGTTGTAGACGCCTTGGAAAACCACTTGAATTTGGCATGGCAAGGAGGGGCCATTCAAAGTGTCATCTCCGTTTTTGCGCCAAGAGACCCCAACCGCATCCATGAACCGGACCCCGTCCGAATTGCCAACCACCAACTGCTCCGGTATGCGGGGTTTGAAAAGGCCGACGGAAGCATCCAAGGCGATCCGCACTCCTTCGACTTTACCCAACGCATGCTTCAACAGGGATGGAACCCCAACCGAAGAACCGCCCACACACCGCTGCCATGGTCGATCTGGATCGAAGATTTGGAGACCCCGCCCATCGATCATTTCGCTGCGCACCCCGAGCAATTCCCCGAAGTGGACATCACCCACCCGCAGTATCCCGGTATAGATGCGCTGGGTCTCCGCTGGTATGCCATACCCGTCATCAGTGAAATGGCCTTGGTCATTGGTGGCATCACCTACCCATGCGCACCGTTCAACGGCTGGTACATGGGAGCGGAAATCGCAGCGCGCAATTTTTGCGACCCCCAGCGCTACAACTTGATTCAAAGCATGGCGGAGGCCATGGGTTTGGACACCACCTCAAACCGCAACTTGTGGAAGGATCAAGCGCTGATTGCCATCAACCAGGCTGTGCTCCACAGTTTTGACCAAGCGGGCATCCAAATTGGCGACCACCACGAGCTGGGTGCCCAATTCGAGCGGTTTTGCCAAGTCGAAGAAAAAGCGGGTCGACCCCTCCAGGGAGATTGGAGTTGGCTCACCTCTCCTGTTTCCGGCTCCATTACGCCTCAATTCCACCGCGAATTTGAAAATGCAGTGGAAGCGCACACCAATTTCTTCTACCAAAGTGCGCCCAGTGTGGATGCAGCTGCGCGGCGCTCAGAAGAAGTGTCGTCAACCGAGGTGCGCTCTACAGACCCTTTTGATTTGGAAAATCAACACGAGACTCCGCGCTGTCCGTTTGGATACGACAAGCATTCAAAGGTCCTGCCCTTCGGAAAGCCCTCTGCCTTGAAGAAATCCCAAA
>CALKHD010000172.1 GCA_938092195.1 uncultured Flavobacteriales bacterium
AGGACCGGTTGGACACACAGTCGCCAGAAATGAAGGTGTACCGCGCCCGCTTTGCGAAGGGGCAGGTATATGCTGAGATCAAGGCCAAGTCGGCTCAATCTGCAGCGGAGCTTCTGCTCCAGCCCCACAATGGGCGCATGCTCGCCGACCTTCTCGAGCAAGAGGAATCCAAACGCTATGCTGAGATTTTGAACTTGGGCAGAAATGCGGGGTTGGAGAAGAAAATAGAAGAGCAACACGGGCTCAAGTCGGCGCTTCCAAGAGATGCCCGCCTGTTGGTTTCGAGTGGTGGTTTTGCTTGGATTGAACGGTCTTTGACCCGCATGAAAGGGGGGCGGAATCACGATGTTCAAATGGGGATTGTGGTCCACCGAACGCCCTATGCGGGCCCCCAAGACTTTTCGATGGACCGGATGCTGCAGCGGAGAGACTCGCTGCTGCAAGCCAGGCTTCACGGACCAACCCCGGGAAGTTTTATGACCACAGAGTACAGGTTAGACCCGCGCTACGAGGAGGTTTCTTTTCGGGGCGCGTTTGCATCGAAGATGAGGGGCCTTTGGAAAATGGAGGGGGACTTCATGGGAGGTCCATGGACATCGGTGGCTTGGGTGGACGAAGCGCGCGGTCAGTTGGTGACCATCGACGGCTATGTTTACGCTCCTTACTTCGGAAAGCGTGAATATTTGAGAGAGGTAGAGTCGATGGTGCTTTCCTTCGCACCTGCGCCTCAAACAGAAACGGAAGAAATCAAACCATGAAGTACATCATTCACTACACGCTTCGCGCGGACGGGCCCGAAGGCGATGTCATCGAGGCCACAGTCCCTGAAGAGCCATTCAATTTTGAGGCTGGAGCAGAAGAGATTCTGGAAGACCTGGAGTCGGCCGTGATGGGCGCCAAGGTGGGAGAAACTTTTGAGTTGAAAATCCCAGCTGAAAGGGCCTACGGTCCCGAAATGGAGGGTGCTTTTGCGGTCTTGCCAAAGACGCAATTTGTGGATGAAGAAGGCCTGGATGACACGGTGATGGAAGAGGGTGAAGTGGTGGTGATGCGCGACGAGACAGGCGAAGAACTTCACGGCGTTGTCATTGGTGTGAGTGAAGAGGAAGTGGAGGTGGACTTCAACCATCCTTTGGCCGGCATTGACCTGCACTTTTCTGTTCAGTTGATGTCTACGGAGCCTTCAGAGGGCTGAGTCACACCATGGGTGCAGACCGAAACTCTCGCAGCAAGGCCCATGGGTTTTCTGCTTTGTCCACTTCAATTGGGGTGGCCCTGACCTTGGGCCTGCTTGGTGGCATTGTGGCGACGGTTTTGATTGTCAATGACCTGCGCTCTGACTGGTTGACTTCCCTTTCTGTTGAGGTTGTTTTGGCCGCTGAAACCGAGATGGCCCCCAATGAAATGGAACAAGAGTGGTCTTCATTTCCGGAGGTTGCCCAAGCCAGTTACATGAGCGCAGATTCGGCTTCGGCTGAACTCGAAAAGGAACTGGGCGAGCCGTTTATGGACTTTTTGGGAGCCGCTCCTCTGCCAGCTGTGCTTGAGCTCAAGTTGGAACCTGATTGGATGTCTGCATCAGGAGTCCTTGGTTTGTCAGCTTTGGCAGAGGATTGGGAGGTCCGCCCTGAAGTCGTGCGCGTGGCCTATCCAAAACGGGCTTTGCAACGGCTTGAATCTGGGTTTTCTGATTGGACATGGCCTTTGGCCTTGGTGGCCTTGGTTTTGATTGTGGTGGTCGTGGCTCAAATCCTGAATGTGGTTCGGTTGAGCGTTTTTGGCCGGCGTCATTTGATCCGGAGCATGGAGTTGGTGGGGGCACCCCCAACGCGGATCCGCAGGCCATTCATTGCAGAGGCCATGGGATATGGGGCTGTGGGGGGCTTGCTGGCATATGGCGTTGTCGTGGCGGTATTGGGGGCGTTGCAGCCCTTCCTTTCTGTGTTGAGAGATTGGGGTTTGACGGAGCTGTCGATCATCTTCGGATCCCAGCTCGTGATGGGCCTTTTGATCACGGGAGCAAGTGCACGCTGGGCCGTTGGTCGCTATCTGGGAGCCCGCCTGGACAAATTGATGTGAACTGAAAGGGGCGATAACCGCTTATTTTTGGAACCATGAGCAAGAACTCTTCCCTTCAAGAAGGCCGGAATGCGTTTCCTTTTGAGCGCAAGAACTACCTCTTTTTCCTTGTCGGCTTGGGCTTGCTTGCATTGGGATATGTTCTCATGAGCGGGGGAGGTGTAGAGGACCCCAATGAGTTTTCAGAGGCCATTTTTAGTACGCGCCGAATCACCATTGCCCCTTTGACAGTATTGCTGGGTTACGGGGTGATTTTTTACAGCATTTTGAAG
Organism: uncultured Flavobacteriales bacterium; assembly: GCA_938092195.1. Taxonomy (GTDB): domain Bacteria; phylum Bacteroidota; class Bacteroidia; order Flavobacteriales_D; family Sanyastnellaceae; genus UBA8752. Next base: position 2,352 of record CALKHD010000172.1, read on the forward strand.
CGGTTTCCCGCTGAGGGTGGCCAGGCCTAATGGGGGTCGTTGAGGCCTTTCTCTTGGGCCTTGTCCAAGGGCTGACGGAGTTTCTTCCGGTTAGCAGTTCTGGCCATTTGGAATTGGGAAAGGCGTTGATGGGCGTCGAGGAAGGTGGATTGGCCTTCAGTGTTGTGGTTCATGGAGCCACGGCAATGAGCACGATTGTCGTGTTCAGAAAAGACATTCAAGGGCTTTTGATGGGCCTCGTTTCCCGGGGAAAGGATGGAGATGTCGCTCGCCAATTTGCGGGACTGGTTCTGTTGTCCATGGTTCCCCTTGCCGTCGTTTATTTTTCATTCAAGGACCTCATTGAAGACCGTTTGGACGGCCACCTGGGCGCTGTTGGTTGGGCGTTGTTGTTGACCTCAGGGCTGTTGTTCTGGGCCCAGAAAAAGGGAAGGACGGGGGGTCGGGTCGGCCCTTTGCAAGCGTTTGTGATTGGCTGTGCCCAGGCGGTGGCTGTGTTGCCAGGAATCAGCCGAAGTGGAGCCACAATTTCTGCGGCCCTGCTGTTGGGCGTGGACAGAGAGGAGGCCGCACGCTTCAGCTTTTTGATGGTGCTGCCTCCCATTTTGGGGGCCACCGCCTTGGAAATTCGCGACCTGATGGACCCCTTGAATCACGGGGTGGAATCGGCGTCATCTGTGGCACTTTTGGTGGGCGCGTTCGCTGCCTTTTTCAGTGGCTGGTGGGCGTGTAAAACCATGATCTCCCTGGTCAAACGAAATGGATTCAACGGTTTTGCGATCTACTGTTTATTGGCTGGGTTGACCGCCATACTGATCACCCAGATTTGACACTTCCCCCTGTTCATGAGAATCCTTGTTTTTGTCGTTTTGTCCGTCGTGCTGTTTTCGTGTGTTCCAGGGGTTCAATTCCATGAGCCCATGCCGCCGAACCGGGTGAATTTGCCCAACATTCCAAAGGCGTACCGGGGGACCATTGAAGACGGAAATGAGTCATGGCAGATCGGCAAGGACACGGTGGTTTTGGGGGACTCGGTGATGGTCAACGGGGTTGACTTTCTCCTCCGAAAAATGGCCGGCGCGCTGGTCGTGAATTTCCCCGTTCCAGAGAGCGGGTCGTATGGTGTGTGCATCATTCAAAACGATGGAC
>CALKHD010000173.1 GCA_938092195.1 uncultured Flavobacteriales bacterium
ACAAAATGAGCTTGAGTTTGCCTGGGTAGGTGTTGATGTCACCGATGGCATAAATGCCCTCCACATTGGTGCTGTAGTCGAACGTGTCGACCTCAATGGCGTTCTTGGTGATGTTCAGGTTCCAGTCTGCGATGGGGCCCAATTTGGGACTCAAACCAAACAAGGGTACCCAGTGGTCTGTCTCCAACTGAATGTCACCTTCGGTTTTGTGCTTCACCGTAAGACCCGACAATTGGTCATCTCCGTTCACCCCCACCACTTCACCATTGGTGAGCAAACGAATGCGGCCTGCCGCTGCCAAATCCAACACCTTCTGGACGCTATCTGGATGTCCTCGGAACCCCTCCCTGCGGTGAACCAAGGTGACTTCTGATGCCACTCCGTCGGCCAAGAAGTTTGTCCAATCCAAGGCACTGTCTCCGCCTCCACTGATGACCACTTTCTTGCCCCTGTAGAATTCGGGATCCTTGATGATGTACTCCACCCCCTTGTCTTCAAAATCCTGAAGGCGGTCCACAGGAGGCTTCCTGGGCTCAAAACACCCCAAGCCGCCAGCAATGGCGATGATGGGTGCTCGGTGCTTTGTCCCGCGGTTGGTCGTCAGAATGAACTGCCCTTCTTCGTCTTTGACGATGGTTTCGGCCCGCTCTCCGAGCGTGAAGCCCGGCTTGAATGGAGCCGCCTGTTCCATCAACCGGCCCACAAGGTCACCCGCCAGAATTTCTGGGTAGGCCGGTATGTCAAAAATGGGCTTCTTCGGATAGATTTCAGCGCATTGTCCCCCTGCTTGAGGGAGAGCATCAATCAGGTGGCACTTGAGCTTCAAGAGCCCTGCTTCGAAAACGGTAAAGAGACCACAAGGGCCTGCACCGATGATGAGAATGTCCGTTTGGATCATGATATAGGCGCCGCGAAGGTAGGATGCCCAAGCCGCTGAACGTGCAACAACAACAAGCCCGTGGTGTTCAAGTTTTTGCAGAAGCTGGCATGTTCACCGCCACCACCTTGGTGACTTCCGGAACGGCCCTTCTCACGGCCTCCTCCACTCCGGCCCGCATGGTCATTGCCGCTTGGGCACAATGGGCACACGCGCCTTGCAATTCCACCTCCACCGTCAAATCTTCTTTGACATCCACCACGCGAATGTCTCCCCCGTCCGAGCGTAAAAAAGGACGGAGTTCCTCCAGGGCCTTGTCAATGCGTTGGCTCAACTCTGACCGATTCACGGATTCAGCACTCATGGGTGCAATTTACGAAGGGTCTGCACCTGCTGGTGCACTGGACAAATTGGCCACTGCCTCCAGCAAACGGTCCGTCACAAGGCCGATGGCCTTGGCGGCATCGGTTCCCTCTTGCAATGCAGCAGGACGCCCTGCATCCCCGGCCTCTCGAATGGCTTGCACCAAAGGCAGCTCCCCCAAAAATGGCGTGTTGGATGCTTCTGCATAGCGTTTCACCCCATCCCTCCCGAACAGGTGATACCTGCGTTCTGGCATGTCTGGAGGCGAGAAGTACGCCATGTTTTCGACCAAACCCAACACGGGCACATTGATGCTTTCAAGCTGGAACATGGACACCCCTTTGCGCGCATCGGCAAGGGCAATGTCTTGCGGCGTACTCACCACCACGACCCCGCTCAGTGGGACTTGCTGGACCAGAGACAAATGAACATCTCCCGTGCCTGGAGGCAGGTCCACCAACATGAAATCCAAGGGCCCCCAGTCGCCATCTGTAAAGAGCTGTCCCAAAGCCTTCGATGCCATGGGTCCTCGCCAAACGATGGCTTGGTCTGGGTCGGCAAAAAAACCGATGCTGAGCAGCTTGACTCCATGGGCCTCGATGGGCGACATCATGGGCTTGCCCGCATGGTCAACGGGCTGGGGCTTTTCTCGCACCACATCGAACATGGTCGGCATGCTGGGCCCGTGAATGTCGGCATCCACCAAGCCCACTTTGAATCCGCGCTTGGCCAATTCCACGGCCAAATTCGCCGTGACGGTGCTCTTGCCAACCCCTCCTTTTCCACTGGCGACAGCAATGACATGCTGAACACCAGGCAACACTTTCCGTGTTTCCAATGTCCGCTCCTCTTCTCCAAGGGGGACCACCTCGATCTCCGCCTGAATCGAACCCTTCAAACGGGTGCCCAGCTTCTCCAAGGCAAACTCCACGGCTTCTTTCATCCGTTGCCGCGCATGCATGGCTGGGCTAGAAGACTTGATGCGCAGCCGAACGCTGGCTCCCTCTTCCGAAGCTTCCATGGCAAGCACCTCGGCCAAGCCCAAAGACACCAAGTCTTTGCCCAACTCTGGTTCCATCACGCCCGACAGGGCGTCCAGCAAAATGTCGTGGTTCAATGCGTCCATGGCTCAAAGGTCGGTGGAGGGATCCCAGAATCGCACATCAAAGTCCACCACTTGACCGTTGAGGACCTCCGTGCCCTCTGCCATCAATTGTTCTTCCATGGCGGTGGGCGTCGGAAAGTGCATTCTTCCGCTCAGCATGCCGAGGCGATTTACCACACGGTGGGCGGGTACAGGGGACTCTTCAGCACAGCTCGAAAACGCCCGACTCATCGCCCACCCCACCATCCTGCTGGACTTTGCTGCACCGAGGTATTTGGCGATGGCCCCGTAACTGGTCACGCGCCCGCTGGGAATCAAGCGGGCCACAGAATGCACATCCCGCTCAAAGTCTTGGCTTCCCGGCCGAGCAGTGGCGGTGCTCATGCTTGGGTCCGGAGGTAGTGAATTTTGCGACCCTCCTCCAGCCACCGCTGCTCATAGTAGGTGCGAATGTTCAGCACTTCGGCAAATTCAGGATCCACCCGGTGGACCAAATCGGCGTAAACATCCTCGGAATGCTCGAGGATTGGATAGCCTGCCTTTTCCCATCCTTCTTTGGACAAGGCGTAAACCAAGGGACTGTCGCTTTTGACGTGAATCAATCCGCCAGGAACCATGAATGAGCGGTAGCGTTCTAAAAACAGCTCTGACGTGATTCGCTTGGTGCCTTTTTCGTCCTTTGGCTGCGGGTCTGAGAACGTGAGCCACACTTCGCTCACTTCTCCTGGGGCAAAGAAATTCTGGACAAATTCAATGCGGGTTCTGAGAAAGGCCACGTTGGTCAGGCCTTCCTGTTCGCTGGTCTTTGCTCCACGCCAGAACCTGTGGCCTTTGATGTCGACCCCAATGAAATTGCGCTCTGGATGTCGCCGAGCCAGCCCCACGGTGTATTCTCCTTTGCCACAACCCAATTCGAGGGTGATGGGGTGTTGGTTTCCGAACACCTTTTCAGACCACATTCCTTTGTTCAACGTGGCTCCATCCACGATCGACTGCAGATCTGGCTCGAACACGTGAGAAAACTCCGTGTTCTCATTCCACTTCCAAAGCTTGCCTTTGCCCATGAAGGGCGAAATTACGCCCCATGGCCGGTGCCACACAGTCCTCAGAGCAGAACCCTCCCCACGTGTTGTTTGCCATCCTTGATTGGGGGTTGGGTCACGCCACCCGGACTTGGCCTCTCATCGAGGCGGCAAGGGCTGAAGGCGCAAGAATAACGGTGGCTTCCAACGGCCATGCCGCAGCCTGGCTGGATCAGCGGATGGCCAATTGGCCGCCGGAAAATGCCCAGCGCGTGGACAAGCCAAACCAGACCATGCGCTACTCAAGACGTTGGAACCAGTGGACCTTGGCCGCCCAGACGCCCTCCTTTTTGAACAACATCAGGGCGGAACAAAAGTGGACGGCTTCGTGCATCCAATCTCGGGGCATCACCCATGTGATCAGCGACAACTGTTATGGCGTTTCCGGCTCGGCCTTGGGAATTCCATCGGCATTGATGAGCCACCAATTGGAGCTCCCGGTGCCATCTCCTTTCCGCCTTTTGGCCAAGCGATGGGTCACCCAACAAGCCCAGAAGTTTGACCAGGTTTGGATCCCAGATGCGCCCGGAAGCCCACTTTCTGGGGACTTGAGCCGGCCGACACCCAGTATGAATGCCCGATTCATTGGCCCTTTGAGCCGATTCCAATCCAACATTTCAAACGAAGAAGAACCACAAAGTCGAGAGGATGAAAAGGCCCCACAACCGCTGGAGAATGGGGAGGAATGGCCAGAGCTTTTGGGGATGGTCAGTGGCCCTGAGCCCCATTTGTCCATCATGGAAGAGGCGCTCATCCAACGATTTTCCAAGGACGGCCGTTCTGCTTGGATTTGCTCGGGGCGCACTTCAAGCCAAATCAGCAGGCCTGCATCCAATGTTCGACTGATTCACAACGCATCGGATCCAACCATGGCTGGGGCCATCCGCCATGCAAAGCTCATTGTTTGCCGAAGTGGCTACTCCTCTTTGATGGATTTGTGCGCCTTGGGCCAGACCGCCGTTCTGATTCCCACCCCCGGTCAACCCGAGCAGGAAAAACTGGCGCAGCATTGGCATCAGCACCACCATTGGGCAACTTCACCGCAACACCGCCTTTCAGAATTGTCCCTGGACACACCACTGCAGCCCATTAGACCTGCGCTGCAAAACAAACAACATCGAAAACTCCTGAAGGACTTCTTTTTGGGGCAACACGAATCATCGGCATTCTGATGGACATGCTACATTGATCTCCCCATGCCGCTGACCCCTCCCGTATCCTGGAATTCATGACAGACGAAGATTTCATGCGTCAAGCCCTCGACCAAGCGCGCCGCGCAGGGGAGGCCGGAGAAGTGCCTGTTGGGGCGGTCATTGTGGCTGGTGGACACATCATCGCCCGGGCGCACAACCTGTGCGAGAGACTCCGGGACTTCACGGCCCATGCGGAAATGCAGGCCTTCACATCGGCCAGTGAATTTTTGGGGGGCAAATTCCTTGACCAATGCACGCTGTATGTCACCATGGAGCCTTGCCCAATGTGCGCAGGTGCCGCGTTTTGGACCCGAATAGGGAGGGTGGTTTATGGTGCCCGGGACCACAAACGGGGCGGATTGGACTTCACTGGGAAACGTGAAGAAGGCCTGTTGCACCCCAAAACCGAACTGCTCGGTGGCGTTCTCGAGGAAGAATGTGCGGAACTCCTGACTGCGTTCTTCCGGGCGAAACGAAAAAACTGAGCCCGCCCCAACTACTTTTGAGCTGTGGAGGACATCACACGAGAATACCTACAGGTTCTTGAGGACCAGATTGCCGGGCGGAAGGACGACCTCCTCCGCACGCGTTTGGAAGAGCTCCACCCAGCCGACATCGCAGAGTTGCTGGACCGCATGGATGAAGAGCAGGTACAGTACCTGTGGAAGCTCATTCACAAGGAAGAGCGCGGGGATGTGCTGGTTGAACTCGATGAGGACGTGAGGGAATCTCTCTTGGCCACATTGACCAACCAAGAAATTGCCGAAGAAGTCCTCGAAAACATCGACTCCGATGATGCGGCTGACGTGGTGGGCGAGTTGCCAGACGAGCGTGCCGAAAAGGTCATCGCCCAACTGGACACCGAAGACCGAGAGGACTTGCTGTCCTTGTTGCGGTACCCCGACGGAACGGCAGGGGCGTTGATGGGCACAGAGCTCATTCGGGTAGAAATGGAGTGGACGGTGGCGCAGGCCATCCGAGAAATGCGGCGCCAAGCCGAGGACGTCGAAACCGTGCACAGCGTATACGTGGTGAATGCTGCAGGCCAGCTTTTGGGACGCTTGTCCTTGAAACGGCTTTTGTTGACCGCGTCGAGCGCAAGAAGCACCATTGGCGACTTGTTTCAAGAAGACGACACGCAAACCGTCAAGGTCGATGACCCCGATGAGCGCGTGGTTCAACTCATGAAGAAGTACGACTTGGTGGCCTTGCCCGTGGTCGATGACCACAACCGACTTTTGGGTCGAATCACCATTGACGACGTGGTGGATCTGATGGAAGAGGAGGCCGAAAAGGACTACCAACTCGCCAGTGGCTTGAGCGATGAAGTGGAGAGCGATGACTCCCTTTGGGACATGACCCGAGCTCGCCTGCCTTGGCTGCTCATTGGACTTTTTGGCGGCCTGGCTGGTGCTTATGTGATTGGCGCCTTTAACATCGAACGCTTTCCCTCCATGGCCCTCTTCATCCCCCTGATTGCAGCCATGGGAGGCAATGTTGGGGTTCAGTCGGCCGCGATTGTGGTGCAGGGATTGGCTGCGGGCAAAAGCCCGGCGGACGCCCGTTTGCTGCCCCGATTGCTCAAAGAATTGTCTGTTGGCTTGCTCAACGGCGCCATTTGTGCCCTGATCATCATGGGCGCCAGCCTTGCATTGGGCTACGGGTGGAACCTGTCCTTGACCGTGAGCATGTCCTTGATTGCGGTGATTGTCTTTGCCGCATTGTTTGGCACGTTCGTTCCATTGACCTTGGACAAATTCAAAATTGACCCAGCCCTGGCCACAGGGCCGTTCATCACGACGGCCAACGACATCATTGGGTTGATCATTTATTTCGGCATTGGCGTCTTCATGGCCGTCTGATCGATGAAGGTTCTCTTTCTCGATACCGTACACCCCATTCTAGAAAAACGGCTCACCCGCGCAGGGATGACCTGTGTGGATGCCACATCCACCCCACCCCACGCCGCCATCCAAGCAAATTCCGATGCACAAGGGTTGGTGTTGAGGGGCCGAATTCAAGTCGATTCAACCGTCCTCAATGCCCTTCCTGAATTGCGCTTCGTTTGCCGTTCTGGAGCGGGTTTGGAAAACATCGACCTCACCGCAACCGAATCCAAAGGAATCCGCGTCTACAACAGCCCTGAAGGCAACCGTGACGCAGTAGGTGAACACACATTGGGGATGCTGCTGTCCTTACTGCACAAGCTCCGTCAAGGTGACCAGTCGATGCGCAAAGGACAATGGGACCGTGAAGGCCACCGTGGTGCCGAGCTCAAAACCCGCACCGTTGGCATCATCGGGTATGGCCACATGGGAAGCGCCTTTGCCGAAAAGCTCCTCGGGCTGGGCTGCCCCATCATTGCGCACGACCCGTACCGCGATGATGTGGATGGCGCGCTGGATGGCCGGGTTCGGGCTGTAGACTTAGATACCTTTCGAAGGGAAGCCGATGTGGTGAGCCTTCACTGCAACCTCACCCCGGAGACCCGTGGAATGGTGGACCGCGACTTCCTGTCCGCTTTCAGTAAGCCAATCGCATTGCTCAACACCGCCCGGGGCCCCATCCTGAAGACCGAAGACCTCTTGCAAGCATTGGACGAAGGCGATGTCCTCGTTGCTGGCCTGGACGTCTTTGACAAGGAAGCCAGCACCTTTGAAAAGGTCGACACTCAAAACGACCCCATCTGGGATCGGCTTCTGGCCCACCCCCAGATACAAGTCAGCCCGCACGTGGCGGGCTGGACTCAAGAGAGTTATGTGAAGTTGTCGTCCTTTCTGGCCGACAAGGTGCTCGCTGATTTCAGCTGAGCCTTGGGCGCATCAGTTGGTGCGCTCTCGAGAAGCTGCGGAGTAAAGCACCTTCAAGGCTGAGGCCTTGCGAAGCTCCTGCTTCACATCGGTCACCACCCCCATTTTGGTGTCTTGGTCCACCTTCATGGACACCCACATTTTGGTCTGTTCCGCCTCGGCCAATGTCAAGCGCTCATTCTCGACCCACTCCCGAATCTGAATCACATCCGAAAACTGATCGTTCAGCTGAATCACGGGTTCTGTGCCATAACGCTTGTCCTGAGGAGGGCCAATGTTGACGTAACGAATCAGGTGCTTCTTCTCAATCTTGTAGATCTCCG
>CALKHD010000174.1 GCA_938092195.1 uncultured Flavobacteriales bacterium
ACGGAGTATACCATTGAGAACGTAGACATTCCTTCGCTTGAAGCGCTCCGCGACCATTACTTCAAGACTTCTGGATATTACACTTACCCTGACGGACAAGCCTCAACGACCATCGAAAGTGAGTTGGGCTGGAGCTATCCTGAAGGCATGAAATATGCGAACAACGATGACCACCGTTGGGAATTGTTCCACCAAACATTCATGAACGAGCGGAATGCTGTGAACTCCACCTATCCAACTCAAGCGAGCACCTTGCAAAAAGGATACCAGGTCAATGCAGACATCTTCAGCATCCTCGACAATTCAACGATCGCCAATATGGGGTCGAGCATTCAAGATGGAACTGCCGGATTTGATAGTGCCTTGATTAGTCGAATCCAAAACGAAGCCTTGAACGGGGATGACCGAGTAGGACCAGGCTACAGATTTTCTGTATCGGATAGTGAGTTGGCGAATGCACAGCCAACAACAGGCGATGCGATTACAGAAATTCAACTGGATTCGGTTCGCTTTTACAATGCTCAAATCAATGCTTGGAAACTCATGCTTGCAGAGAATGAGTTTGAAAAGCTGAATGCACGGAAGTACATCATGGACAATGTGGAGCAGCAATTCAGCGATCCTTCTCAATTGTCAACTTGGATTGAGGACTTAGAATCATCATCCTCTGAAGTCAACAATTGGAGCATAGACGACTTCTCTGACATTGCCGTCTCCAACGGAAACCTTCAAGGGGGAGAATTGGGAGCAGACGCTTCCATCTGGGACGATGCAGACTTTGAGCCATTTTTCTTGAATTTCTCAGGTGGCGGCTCATCCTACACCAGTTCCTTGAGTAAAACCAACATCAGTGAAGTATCTAAAACCACTGCACTATCTGGTGTTTGGAATGGATCTTCCGGAGGTGGATTGCTCATCGGTGGTGCCGGAATGGTATCTGAGTCAGGGGAAGAGACCGTGATCACCGAATCACGAAAAAACACGGAAGGCACCGAGACTTCAGTCAATTACACCTATCACCTGAGTGACGACGACGAGCAAGACTTTTACTTGGTTTGCGTCGTTCCGGGAAAAGGCTTGAATGGCCCCCTTTTCTTGAACCTCGGTTCAGCCACTTCATGCCCTCATGTGGTCGCTCAACCCAGTGAGTATTCAGAATGGTATGCGGCACTGCTGCCTACATCCTATAACCTGACGGGTCCAGTTGCTGAATGCTCCAAAGTGACTACACCCGTGTGGAACAGAACACTCAACACCTCCACCATCAGCTTGAGCCCGAGCAGTGGAACAGCATTTCACGCCTTTGATGACCAAGCGTATGAAGAGGATGTTGTCTCCATTGCAACTGGCCCTGCGCAAACCGAAGAAGTCGCCACTGCGCTCGGTGTGGCCGCTGGGGTGATCATGGCAAGCAGCGGCGGAGCTGGTATTGGAATCAGCATCGCACTCGGCGGAATGGCTGCTGGAGTTGCCGTCATGGGAGCCATTGATGATGCCGTTGCTTCTGGCTGGAGAAATGAAGTTTGGGCCGACTTTGGCTCCGCCTTCTCCGAAGATGGCTATAGCCAAACCGACCTTCAGTCCATCGCTTTGGCTACCGAAGAGACTGCTCTCTTTATTGCGGATGGCATGTGCTCTATCATCGCTGAGCAAGACTCTGCGACCCGCGCAAATGCCACCATGGTTCAGCCGAATACAGTGCCATTGCAAAAGGCCAAACTCACGTTGACCCATGATGGAAACTCGGGATTGGAATCCGTGAACATCACCCAACTGATGACCGACGGTATCAATCTGAGCTTCCAGATGGAAAATGAAAGTCCAGAGCCTTGGGGAGGACCATCGAAGTACTATTTGTTCAATGATGCCACCAACACCACCCTCGCTGCCAACGTATCACTTGGTGGAGGTGACCCAGCAACAGATGACTATCTCCTTTACCCGAATTGGTCAGATGGGGCATACAGTGTCCTTGGCTCCATTGAACACAATGGAATTGAGGAGGAACAATACATGAACGGACACATTGACTTCATCATGAGGTCATCGTGCGACATCAACATCCAGGACAAGGTGAGGGTCAACCTCAACTTCGAGCCTGCCTGTTCTGACCTTGAACTGGCTGCACCACTAGAGAACTGGACGGCCAACCTTGATCTCATTGAAAGCGGCAGCTACAACAACACGCAAGGAGATCTTGCGCTCCACGTGGACATTGAACGAAATGACTTTAAAAACTGGGAATTGGATTCTGCCCCAATCGTGGTCAAATACCGCACGGGCAACAGCACCCAGTGGAACACCATTTCTCCTTCCACACTGGCGCTGAATGCAGACGGCACCATGTCGGATGTAGACTTCACGTGGGCTCCTTTGGACGGCGAATCTATCTGCAACATGTATGCTGGAGCAGATTCGACCTATTGCTTGGGCTATGAAGGTGAGGTGCTGCTTCAGGCCATCTCCCATTGTGAGAATGACTTTGCCATTTCCAATGTCTCCCCCATTGTCACAGGATATGTGGACTTTATCCGACCTGAATTGTTCGGGTCTGTCCTCCCCGCCGATGGGTTTTATGAGCAAGGTGATGAGCTAACGTTGCGCTGGAGTGAAGCCATGGAAACCACAGATCCTGGTTCAGCCCTCAATGCGAACCAGATTGAAATGTGGGCCGAGCAAAATGCAGACTTCTCGATCAATACCGGTGGCCTGCAATTCACTGGACAAGAGCACCTCGCAGTACTCCAATCCTCGAACTTGGATGCGACCGGCTGGTCGGCCACATGGAACCTGTGGGCAGGTGGAGTCAGTGAACCGACCTCCATCACACCAGGTGTCGTCTTTTGTCAAGGAGACCACAACACTGGAAGCCTCTCAGTTGAATTGCGAAGCACAACTGAAGTCGCGGTGGTCTACCGCGCCCAAGGCAACGTCATTGACGAGGCCATTTTGCTCCTTCCCTCGGCCAATGACCCCAACTGGAATCCGTTCTGGAACCAGTTTGACTTGAGCATGTCTCCAAACGGATCTAACATTTACGACGTCAACATCGACTTGAACAGAACGGGAACGATTGGAGCCGCCACACTGAACATTCCAAACTTCAACCTGCCATCG
>CALKHD010000175.1 GCA_938092195.1 uncultured Flavobacteriales bacterium
GCCCCAAGACAAAGTAGAGGGCGAAGGCCAGCAGCAAATCGGGGACAGTCCACGCAAGCAATGCGCCTGCCAAAGGGAGCAGTCCTGATTTGGTTTCTCGGTGAAGCACAGCAGACAGGAAAGCAGCACAGCCAGTGGCCACTTGCAGTGGAAGCCATTCCGCCCGACCGCGCAAGCCGAAGTCCCATCCGAATTCACTGAGGACTTGAAGTGCATCTGGGCGCAACACCAATGGGGCAATCAGCGCCAAGCCAATGAGGGTGCCTGCCAATGGTGAGGCCTTCTGTACAGATTGACCATGCCTCATGGCGTCCACCCTCAGATGTGACATCCCGAAATGGTGAGCGCTCACCAGCAAAAACACAGGCAGCATCACAGTTGGGGCCCATTCAAATGCAACCCAAGCGATCCCTATGCCACCGATGTAAGGAAGGGCGAAAGACTGCCTAAGTGGCCCCTCGGGGTCACCGTGCATATGGGCATGGAGGATGTGATCGAGGGCTCCGTGCTGTATTCCAATCGCGCCAATTAAAAAGGCCGCAAATGGCCACTGCCAGTCAGGTTGCCATTGCCCCAACAACCAAGATGCCCCCGCTCCGGCCACAATCAAGACCAAGGAGTACTGGCGAACACGGCGGGGATGAGTGAAAACGGACGAGCCTAACATGGGGCAAAGGAAAGGCCCACCCCCGAGAAGGGAGTGGGCCAGATATCCTTGCTAGATGTCGGAGGTATCAGCTGTTGCTGTCCTTCACGGCCAAAGCGTAAATCACGAGACCGAAACCGATCTTGTTGATGGCGTCACCGATGTTGTAGATGACGTCCATAGAGCCTGAATAGCCGAAGACCTCACCTGCGCCTCCGTACCAACCGGCGGTGCCCATCATGTATCCAATGGGGTAAATCGCCCATCCAGCCAGCACGAACCAGCCGAGCCACTTGTTGGCTTCAGCAACGGCGCCACCTGCGTTAGAGGCCAATTGCTTCACCTCACCAAACCAGACGAGGTAAACAATGTAGAAGTAGGCAATGCCTGAGAAGAGACCCCAGAGCCAAGCGTTGCTTTGGTCCAGTGCTTCACCCCAGTAACCTGTCACCAACATGATGACCGATGCGAAAATCAGCTTCCACATGAGGCCCATTGTGCCTCCTGCTTTTTTCGTGATCAAGTAGAACTCAACACACATGAGTGGGACAGTCAATGTCCAGTCCACATAGCGGAAAGCAATGGGGCTATCACCTGTGGCGAGGTAGTAGTCGCGCATGTAGTAGTAGTGCACGAATGCGATAAACGTGATGATGCCACTGATGAGGAGAGACGTCCTCCATTTCTTGTCCACACTGCCCATTTCGAGGAAGAAAAAGACAGAAGCGGCCATCATGGCCATGCATCCAACGAAAAACGTAAAGCTCGTCAAGTTGGAGAAGTACTCACTCGTGTAGAGCGAAGCGTCAGCTAGAATTAAAGAAAGGTTCATTTGTTGTGTATGGTTTTGAACGTGTTCAACGTACACACCAAAACCACAGGAGTGGGACCTTGTTCAAGAAAATTGCAAAAAAAGTGAACGGAATAAGTCTGGATCGCGCTGAAATGCGCGTCAGTCTAGGGTTTGCAGGGATTGAAAAATTTTATGCATGGGGAGCCCCATTACGGTGTAATGGCTGCCTTTGATGGAGTGAATTCCACAGGCGCCAATCAAATCTTGGGCGCCATAGCCTCCAGCCTTGTCAAAAGGTTGGTGGTATTTCACGTAATGATTCGCGAATTTTTCTGTAAGGTGTAGGAAAGACACGTCTACCAAATCGTGGTCGGTTCGAAGGTCCTCCGGGGAGTGTCCGTCTACAAGACAATAGGCCGTTACCACTTGGTGGGTTTGACCGGAAAGCCGCATGATCATGTCCACGGCCTCATCATGAGACTCAGGTTTCCCCAAGGTGTGCCCATTCAATTGAACAACCGTGTCACTGGTGATCAGCAGCTCCTCGGGCTTCAGGGTTGAGAGTCCTGCTTTGGCCTTCAATTCAGAGAGGAACCTGGGGATGGAGGGTCCCATGAGCGACTCCGGGTAGACCTCGTCTACATCGGTGGGGCGCAATTCAAAGGGGATGCCCAACATGGAGATCAGTTGTTTCCTTCTTGGAGAGGCGCTGGCCAAGACCAGTTTTCGACCTTCCAGTTTCGGCAGCAAGGGCAATGCAGAGGGGCTGTTAGGCAAAATGTGCATGGAATCGTTCATCGTTGGTGCAAAACAACACATCAAGCGCCGGAGCGTTCACGTAAAAGCGCGAACCCTCGAATGTAATTTTGTGGGCACATCGAGACAGCATGGACAGCATCCTCATTCTTGACTTTGGGTCACAGTACACTCAACTCATTGCCCGACGGGTTCGAGAGCTGAACACATTTGCTGAAATCAAACCGTGGAACGGGGCATGGCGGGAGTTGCTGGAAACTCCGCCAGAGGAGGATCCACAGGGCCGAACTTGGAAAGGGGTCATTCTATCGGGAAGTCCGTATAGTGTCCGGGATGAAGGTGCACCTTCCCCTGACCTCGAGGGGGTTCGTGGCAAATGGCCTGTGTTGGGTGTTTGTTTTGGCGCGCAATGGTTGGCGCAGAATGCTGGAGGTTCCGTAGAGCCCAGCAACAGCCGCGAGTATGGCCGTGCCCATTTGACCCACATCGATTCA
>CALKHD010000176.1 GCA_938092195.1 uncultured Flavobacteriales bacterium
AGCAGACGAAAGGAAGGATGCATCTCTGCAACCTGCTAACTTTGAACTCCTCATGGTTCCCGCCTGTTTACTCAGGGACCACAGCTGCAAATCTGAAACCGAAACCACCATGGCCAACTCGACCCACGGACGCACCCTCGCTCTTGTCGGCGCTACAGGATTGGTTGGCCGGACCATCTTGGAAGGCCTTGCCGCACGGAAATTCCCTGTGAAGAGACTCCTTCCGGTGGCCAGCAGCCGCTCCAAAGGGAAGACCATTGAATTTCGCGGTCAGGAGATTCCTGTGATGACTGTGGAGGAGGCCCTTGAGCAAAAGCCAGACCTTGCCTTGTTCAGTGCTGGTGGCGATGTGAGCCGTCAATGGGCCAGGGCATTCACCGACATTGGGGCTTCAGTCGTGGACAATTCTTCGGCATGGAGAATGGATCCCGAAGTGCCCTTGGTCGTGCCAGAAGTGAATGCGGACGCCATTCGGAATGAAGACCTTCTCATTGCCAATCCGAACTGCTCCACGATTCAGTTGGTGATGGCCTTGAAGCCACTGCACGATCGTTTTTTGATTCGCCGGGCCATTGTGAGCACGTATCAAAGCGTCACTGGAACAGGACAGGCGGGCATTGATCAACTCGAGCAAGAAAGGGCAGGAGAAGAGGCCAACCGTGTCTATCCCCACCCCATCGACGGAAATTGTTTGCCCCATTGCGATGTCTTTTTGGAGAATGACTTCACCAAAGAGGAAATGAAGCTCCACCATGAGACCAAAAAAATCCTGAACGACGCCCAAGTCGAGGTCAGTGCGACCGCGGTGCGGGTCCCCGTGGCGGGAGGGCACAGTGAAAGTGTTTATTTGGAGCTGGAGCGCTCGTTCAGCGTACCCGATGTGAAGGAGGCCCTTCAACTCATGCCGGGTTTGATCATTCAAGACGATCCCATGTCCAACATCTACCCCATGCCGCTGAAAGCCGCTGGGAAAGATGAAGTTTTCGTGGGTCGCATACGCCGTGACCTCTCCCATGAGCAAGGGCTGCACCTTTGGATTGTCGCCGACAACTTGAAGAAAGGCGCCGCCACCAATGCCATTCAGATCGCTGAGTACCTGCAACGATCCGGGCGTTTTAGAAAGTCGTAACACCAGCATATCGGGCGCCTCGGGCCCAGAAAATCGGAGGCGTACCTTCCGGGAGTTCTCACTTCCCTTCTGATGTCCCGTTTGATTTTTTCGAAGCTGTTCGCCCTGCTCCTCTGCACGGCCTCAATGTTATGGAGCACGGTTTGCGCTCAAGATGACCCCTGCTTTTTGCTCCCCGATCCGGGACCTTGTGAAGCGGCCATCCCCGCCTGGTACTTTGACCAAGACAACCTGGGGTGCAGCCAGTTCACTTGGGGCGGCTGTGAAGGGGTGGTTCCCTTCGAAACCTTGGAAGAATGCCTGTTGGCTCAATGTGGCAGCGACAGCACCCTCTCTGACTTGTGCGACTCCATTGCCATCCAACCATTGGTGATTGGCAACACTGAGCTGGGCCACTTGGAGGTGGAAGTCTCTCCCGATTATCAGACTCCGTATTGGTTTGGATATGCCGGGTTTGCGCTGTTTGATGCGAGCGGAGTCCTGCTGGCAGCCGAAAACGTGAACACCGCGCCCAATGCGTTTGGCTTTGACGGGAACTTAGAGCCCCACTCTCGCTTTTTGGACTACCAGCCTGGGGTGGACTTGAGCAGCGTTGAAGCGCCCTTTGATTTTGAACTCCGGCTCTACGAAGGATGGATGGCCGGCAGCGCCGTCGAGCGATGTCGCTGGTCCTGGACTTCGTTCAATGGGCTGAATCACATCGAGCTGCCCATCCAAGACCTGCCCTTCAATGTTGTGGAAACCACGGACATGATGGGCCGAAAGATCAAGCCCACATCCGGTCAATGGGTGCTGCAACGCGACCAACATGGCCGCGTCAGAAAGGCGCTGATCAACGAATGATGTCTCCGGCTTCGGCCCCTTCATCGGGGGTGACAAACCGCAAGCTCCCGTCTTCTGTCGAGGCCATGAGGACCATGCCCTGAGAAACCACGCCGCGAATTTTTCTTGGAGCCAGATTCGCCAACAATGTCACCTTGCGGCCCACCACGTCTTCAGGTTTGAAGTGTTCGGCAATGCCACTGACAACAGTCCGCTCATCGTAGCCGGTTCTGACGGTGAGCTGCAGCAACTTGTCTGCCCCTTTGACCTTCTCGGCGGCCACCACTTCTGCCACCCGCAGATCCATGGTCTGAAAGTCATCAAAAGAGGTTCCCGGCTTTTCGGCCTCCACGTCACGAAGCCCCTCCTGGGAAGCGTCCGGACCCAACTTGGCGCGCTGCACCTCGACCTGCTCATCGGTCACCTTCTCAAACAAAATGGGGAGGGCACCCAAAGGCTGTCCCGTCGGAACCAAGTCGCCACCAGCCGCATCCCAAGGCAGGTCAGATGTGCCCAAGGCCGTCGCGATTTTCTCGGAAGTCCGAGGCAAAAACGGCGCCAGCACAATGGCCGCATTGGCTGTGATTTGCAAGGCCAAGCTCAAGATGTCCGCTGTTCGCTGGGCATCTGTTTTCATGACCTTCCAAGGCTCCTCTTCTGTCAAGTACTTGTTGCCAGCCCGCACCAAGCCCATGGCGTGCTGGAGGGCATCTCGGAAACGGTAACGCTCAATGGCGTCGCCCACTGCCCCAGGGGTTGACGCCATGAGTTCACGCAAAGCCTCGTCGGTGCTGGTCCATGTTCCACTGGCCGCTGGAGCCTTCCCGTCAAAATATTTCGAGGTGAGCACCACCACCCGGTTCACGAAATTCCCAAGGACGTCTGCCAACTCATTGTTGACCCTAGACTGGAAGTCTTCCCAAGTGAATTCGGCATCTTTTTGCTCGGGCATGATGGAAGCCAAAACGTAGCGCATCTCATCGCTGCGGCCCGGAAAATCATCGATGTATTCCTTGGCCCAAACCGCCCAATTTCGCGAGGTTGAAATTTTGTCTCCTTCGAGGTTCATGAACTCGTTGGCCGGAACGTTGTGGGGCAGCAAGTATCCGCCGTGCTCTTTGAGAAGAATCGGGAAAATGATGCAGTGGAAAACGATGTTGTCCTTGCCAATGAAGTGAACCAACTGGGTGTCCTTGTCTTTCCAGTAAGGCGCCCAATCCGCTCCGTTTTTCTTCGCCCAATTTCGAGTGGCTGTGATGTAACCCAAAGGCGCATCGAGCCAGACGTACAAAACCTTACCATCCGCGCCTTCTACGGGGACGGGGACGCCCCAATCCAAGTCTCTGGTCATGGCCCTGCTCTGCAAACCGCCATCCACCCAACTCTTGCACTGGCCCGTCACGTGGGCCTTCCAAGACTTGGGGTCGTGGTGTTGTTCGCCATCCAAAACTCCGTCCTCCAGGTAGGTCTTAAGCCACGATTCGTGCCGGTCCATGGGCAAATACCACAACGTGGTTTCGCGCATTTCAGGGGTGCTGCCACTCAAGGTGCTCTTGGGGTCGATCAGTTCATCTGGAGACAAAGCAGACCCGCATTTTTCGCATTGGTCTCCATAGGCCCGGTCGTCCTGGCATTTGGGGCATGTGCCTTGGATGTAGCGGTCGGCCAAGAACTGCTTTTCCTGCGGGTCGTAAAACTGCTGTCTGGTTTCTTCTGTGAACGCTCCCTTTTCGAGCAGCTCTAAGAAGAATTCTTGTGCAAATCCATGGTGCTCCTCACTTGAAGTGCGGTCGTAATGGTCAAACGCTATATCCAACCCAGAGAACGCCTCTTGCATCTCAGCATGGTACCGGTCTACGATGGCCCGCGGGGTGGTTCCCTCTTTTCGGGCCCGAAGTGTGATGGCCGCACCGTGTTCATCTGAACCACATACCCACACCACATCCCGCTTCCGTGCCCGCAGATAGCGAACGTAAAGGTCTGCTGGCAAATAAGCACCGGCGATGTGACCAATGTGAATGGGGCCATTGGCGTAGGGCAACGCCGAAGTGACCAAAGTGCGCGCAGGCTTGGCAGTCATGAGGGAACGAAGTTAATTCAGCCGTGCCGGAAGCCCCCTGTGGCGCAACATGGATGCGCTCAGAAAAAGCAGGCCAACCCCCAACCGCTCAAGCCTTGGTTGCTTTTTCAGATCTCGATGGCACCATTCGCCTCCGAACCCATGGATTCTGAAGGGCCCCAGTCTCACTTCTTTGACAAACCGAGGCGGCTATCTTCGTGGCATGTACGGCAAAATGAAGGGCCACTTGAGGGCCGAACTCGATTCGATTCAAGAAGACGGACTGTTCAAAAAAGAACGGGTCATCGCATCGGTCCAAGATGCCGTCATCCGATTGGATGATGGAAGCGAGGTCTTGAATTTTTGTGGCAACAACTATTTGGGGCTCTCCTCTCACCCACGGGTCGTGAATGCTGCGAAAAAGGCCATTGATGACCGTGGTTTCGGCATGTCCTCCGTGCGGTTCATTTGCGGAACCCAAGACATTCACAAAGCGCTAGAAAGCACCATTGCCAAGTTTCACCATACGGAAGACACCATTCTGTATGCTGCCGCATTTGACGCCAATGGCGGGGTCTTTGAGCCGCTTCTGACCAAGGAAGATGCCATCATCTCGGACTCCTTGAATCACGCGTCCATCATCGATGGCGTTCGGCTGTGCAAAGCCGCCCGGTATCGGTATGCCAACAATGACATGGCCGACCTCGAAAAACAACTGCAAGTCGCCAGCGAAGCGGGCCATCGATTCAAAGTGATTGTGACCGATGGTGTGTTTTCCATGGACGGTTATGTGGCGCAAATCGGCAAGATTTGTGACCTCGCAGATGCCTACGACGCATTGGTGATGGTGGACGAATGCCACGCCACGGGGTTCATTGGAAAGACCGGCAGGGGTTCCATAGAACTGCATGACGCATTGGGCAGGGTGGACATCATCACCGGAACCTTGGGCAAAGCCCTCGGTGGCGCCATGGGCGGGTTCACCACGGGCCGGGCCGAAATCATCGAGATTCTGCGTCAACGAAGCCGGCCATACCTGTTCAGCAACTCCCTGGCTCCAAGCATTGTCGGCGCCAGTTTGGAGGTCTTTAAAATGCTGGACGAGACCACAGCACTTCGAGATCAACTCGAAGAAAATACCCGCTATTTCAAAGCGGGTTTGACCAGAATCGGACTGGACTTCAAGGACGGTGAAAGCGCCATTGTGCCAGTGATGCTCGGCGATGCCCGCTTGAGCCAAACCATGGCCGACGCTCTGCTCGCGGAGGGCATTTATGTGATTGGCTTCTTCTATCCAGTGGTCCCCAAAGGACAGGCGCGAATTCGCGTTCAACTGAGTGCAGCGCACACCCAGGAACACTTGGACCAAGCCCTCGCTGCTTTTGAAAAAGTGGGGCGCGAGTTGGGCGTGGTTGCCGCCACAGCCTGACCATGCGTGTCCTTGTCATTGGCCAAGGCTTGGCGGGCACATTGTTCAGCCATGTGGCCCTTCAAAGGGGTTGGGACTGCCATGTGCTGGACGCGGGGTTGCCTTCGGCTTCTTCCGTGGCAGCCGGCATGTTCAACCCCATGTCCTTTCGGCGAATCGTCGAAGTTTGGGATGCTCAAGCTCATCTGGACGCACTCAAGGCCTCCATGGACGATTTCTCGGCCATATTGAACGCGCCCTTTCTTCATCTACTGCCCATTCACAAAAGAATCGCCAATGCCGACTACGCCGCCCTTTGGAATGAGAAGTGCGCAGAATGCCCTTGGATTTCTCCAGTGCAATTCCAGGATGGTGTGGCCCATTATGGAACCGTCACAGGCGGTGGATGGGTGAACCTTCGATCCTTGATTCCCCTCTGGCGCGATCATCTGAACGACTCCGGACGGTTTGAGAAGCGGTCCATTGATGTGTCAGATGACACTTCCGAATGGGACGCCGTGGTGGACTGCCGAGGCATGGCCATGAGGGATGCCCCAGCGGGCACTCCCCTCGACCTGCGCGCCAACCGCGGCGAAATCCTGACCGTAGAGTGCGATTCAGAATCCAACCCAAGCCCTGTTCCCCAAGATCTCATCCTCAATTTCGGAAAATGGACCCTGCCCATTGCGCCGAACCTTTGGCGATTGGGAGCCAGCTATGAATGGCACAAAGAGGACTTCGAGTCCACTCCAGAAACGGCGGACTACCTCCATGACGCGCTTGAGAAAGAACTTGGCTGCTCGTCGAACCTGAAGACACGACTTCACCAGGTGGGACTGCGTCCCGTATCGCGAGACCGCAGACCCATCGTGGGACCCATGCCCGGTCGACCGGGCTGGTATGTCTTCAATGGCCTTGGAACAAGGGGGGTCTTAATCGGCCCCAAATGGGCACATAATTTAGCCGACCAAATTTCGGGGGTCTCTCAAACCCCTGCTGTGGTTGACCCGAATAGATTGACAAAACTGTCATAGTTTCATTTAAAAATGAAATATCTTTGGGCATGGATGAGGATTTCAGCGAATTTTCTGCGGCGGCCAATTACCTGCTGAAACACTGGCCACCCGTCCTTAAGGCTTGGGGCTTTACAAAAACAGCGGGCAAGATCCATGCACTTTTACTCGCCCACCCCACCGCCTTGACTTCAGATGAAATCATGGGCACCCTCGAAATCAGCAGAGGAGGCGTCAGCACCCAGCTTGGAATCCTCCATTCTTCCGGCCTGGTGGAACGACTCAAAATCATGGGAGAACGACATGAGAAATTCACAGCGATTCGCAATCCGGATGAAGTCCATGTCGCACTTCAGTCGCACCTTGAACAAAAAACATTGCTTCCCCTTCTCGAAATGCGGGCTGCGGTTTCAGCCATCTCAGGAAAGGGCGATTTGCATTGGTTCAACACCGTTTTCGCCCTCGGTGCGCTACAAACGCCATCACCGTCAAGATAATAAACATCCATATTTTAATTGAGAACCTATTCTGTTGATTTTCATCATATCAATATCCATTCTCTCAACTGATTTATTTCATTTTAATCTGAAAACTCATGCTCGACACCCACATTGAAGGCGCACTCAACGCGCAAATTGAAATGGAGGCCCTCTCCTCTCACTTTTACCTCGCCATGGCCTCTTGGGCTGAGACCACAGGCCTCAATGGCACCTCAGCCTTTCTCTACAAACACAGCGATGAAGAACGTGAGCACATGCTCAAACTGATTCGATTCGTGAATGAGCGCGGAGGGACGGCCAAAATTCCAGCACTCGATGCACCTCAAGCCAGCTTTTCTGGTCTTCAGGACATTTTCACCACACTCTTGGATCACGAAACCAAAGTCACAGCCAGCATCAATGAGGTGGTGGACCTCTGCTTGTCGCGCAAGGATTACACCACACACAACTTCATGCAGTGGTATGTCGCTGAGCAAATTGAAGAAGAAGCCTTGGCCAGAACCATTATGGACAAACTGGCCATGATTGGATCTGACTCAGCGGGTCTCTACTTGTTCGATCGCGATTTGGGCCAACTGGAGACAGAAGCTTGATTCCGCGTTGCTTCGCGGTATATTTTGCGAAGACGCGAATTTGATGTTGCGGCCGTTCCTATTCCTCGCCCTGCTTGGCCCATCCATTGTGGTGACGCCAACCCTCGCTGCACCTTTGGACCCTTCCATTGGTGTTTGTGAAGACCCGTGCGACGCGTCGAATGGGGGGGACCCTGAAATCGACCGGTCGCCAATTTGGGCCATGCATTTTGGCCGGTACCTCTATTTGTTGGGTCGCGAAATGTTCTGGCCAGAACTGGATCAACGGGAAAAATTCAGCATTGGCGTGGTGGGTTGGGACGACTTGGCGGAGGACTTGGGCAGTCGCTTGGATGGCCGATCCATCGCTGGACTTCCCGTAGAAATCAAATCCTTGGACGCCAAAACCTTGCGCGAACACAAAGGAGATTTCACGGTCTTGTTTTTGAGCGGAACGGATGGGCCAACACCCGACTCATCCATAGAAGAAGCATTGATCCGTTGGAGCCGCAAGAAAGACAAACAAGCGCTCATCATCACCGATGGCGGCGAAATCTCCGCCAGTGACCTTTCCTTCAGGAGGAGCGGTGAAGGGGCCAACATTGGGCTGTGCATCGTGCAGCAAGAACAGAACCTCCAAGACAAAGGAATGGCCCTGCCCGTGCCCTTTCTACAAAGGATTTGCCCATGAAATTGACGTCCATCTTCATGATCAAAGTCGCCACAATTTGGACCATGGTCCTTCTGGTTTCATGTGCCACAGCCCAGGGCCGATTGACCCGTGAGTCCATTGAACTTTCCCAAGCAGGGCAGCATGAGAAGGCCCATGAGAAAATTGAATTGGCCATCGCCTCTGGCGAGGGAATGGACCCCCTCACATGGTATGTGAAGGCCTATGTGCTCAAGTCCATTTTTGTTGAGCAAGAGGGCAGACACCCTGACTCTCCATCGCGCACTGAGTCCATCGCTGCCGCCATGGAAAGCGCTCGCCTGGATCCAGAAGGCCGCGTTGCCGAACGAAGAGAACCCCTGCTTTCTTTCCTGGCCGACACCCACTTGGAGGATGCCAATCACGCATTGGCCATGAGCCAGCCAGGTGACGCTCATTTATCTCGGGACCACTTCGACGCATATGTTCGAATCAACCAACATCTCCAGCCCAACTGGGATGCCACACCTGACGCTGTTCTTCTGGAGCAACAGCTGGCCGAATACGCCTTTGTCCAAGCTGAAACCCGAGAACAAGCCCAAGCAGGCCCTTGGTTCAAATGGGGGCAGGCCTGCTACCAGAATGCCATTGCCCAAGGACACGACGCCTTCCGATCCCAATACAACCTCGCCGTTCATACGTACAACCAAGGTGTGAGGCAATTCAAGGCAGCTGAAGACGATTTAGATGCCGTGGACTCCGCATTGAAGATGGCTGCAGTGTTGTGGACAGAAGCAGCGGAGGGCCTGGAAAGCGCCATCGCTTTGGACCCCAAACAGCACAATGGTTACGAAGCCTTGACCATTGTTTCAGAGGCGCTCTTGAACCAAGACCGCATCGCATGGTGCAAAGCCAACTTGGCCGAATTGGGAAAACGCTGACATGCGGAATTGGTCCCACTCTATAGGCACCCGAATTTTCGCCGGCTTCGGCCTGTTCATTGGCGCCCTCGCAGTGTTTTTCGTGCTCACTGCACGAACCACCGAGCGGCAGTCTGAGCTGCTGGAGGAAGCCGTCACTGTGGACATGGCCAAAGCTGAAGTGGCCAAACTTCTTCAACGGGTAGAGGCCATGAGGGCATATGCACTGCTGGCCGCTCGACTTCCCGAACCGATTCACCTCCATGTGGATGCCCACCAGACTTTGGATGAGCTCCAAAACGGATTTGCGTCGACCTTGGTGGAACTCAAAGCCACTTCGCCCGAGCTGGAAGGCCTGCACCAGAGGGTTTATCGACACCATTTGGCGGCCGACGCCTTGTTGGACGCTTTGCAAGGCTTGGTCCCCCCGGGGACCCGCAAAGCTGACTTCGACGCCGATTTCCAGCTGATTCTAAACGTAGACGAAATGCTGGACGACCCCTTTAATCCAGGGGAAGACTTGACGTCAAAACTCGACTCTTTGGAATCTGGACTGTACACCATGGAGCTGCATTTCTCTGACTTGGCCAGGGTCACCGATGAGGCTGTGGAGCAAAGCGGCCGTCGATTGGACACCTTGGTGAAGTGGATTTCACTTTTTGCCCTTTTTGCCGGCTTGGGCATTGCCGCTTGGGTCACCCGCGCCATCCGTCGGCCCTTGAGAAAGGTCCGAGCCCGGCTGCTTTATCTCTCAAGGGGCATTGACCACCCTTTCCCCATGCCATCCAGGAAGGATGAAATTGGAGAAATGGCCGAAGCCCTGGATCGCCTCGCAGATGGCCTGCAAAGAACTCGCGAATTCAGCGCTGCAGTGGGACAGGGACAATTTGACGCAGAGTACACGCCCCTGTCCGAAGAAGATGTCTTGGGCAAGACCCTGTTGGGCATGAGGGATGACCTCGCAGGCTATGAAAGAGAAATGGAGGCCAAAGTCGAGGAGAGGACCAAAGCCTTGACCCGACAAGCGACGCAACTCGAGTCCCAAGGCGAAGAAATTCACCGCCTATACACGGACCTCACCTCCAGCATTGACTACGCTCGACGCATCCAAGGAGCCATTCTCCCCAGCGACACCTTGCGCAAGGGGGTATTTGACCGACAATTTGTGTTTCACATGCCCCGTGACGGGGTCAGTGGCGACTTTCCTTGGTTCCACAAGTTGGATGCCTGGCGCATGTTCGCGGCCGTGGACTGCACTGGACACGGGGTTCCTGGCGCGTTCATGAGCCTGCTCGGGCACAACGCGCTGCAGCACATTGGCAAGGTGTACACCCAACCGGGGAAAATCCTCGACCGGCTCAATGAGCTTGCCCGCACCGTCCTTCATCGGGGAGAAGACAGCAGCCTCGAAGCCAAGGACCAGGTTCCTGATGGGATGGACCTGGGACTGGTGTCCATCAATTTGGAGGAGAAAACCATGGAGTATGCCGGCGCCAATTCGCCTGCTTATCTGGTCCGGAATGGGGAGGTGATCGAGCTCAAACCCGACAAACGAGCCATTGCCAGCTTTGAGCCCGGTGCATTCAGGTTCACTACGCAAGTGATGGCACTGGAAGACGGAGACATGGTGTACTGCGCATCTGATGGCTACCCCGATCAATTTGGCGGCCCCAAGGGCCGGAAGTTCATGCGCAAGCGGTTCCGGGCATTGTTGGCCGAATTGGCCTCCCTCCCTGTGGACCGCCAAGAAGCGGAGTTGAGGAACCAAATTGAAGCTTGGAGAAACGAGGCCAACGAAGACCAAGTGGACGACGTGTTGGTCTGTGGCGTCAGAATTCGACTGGGGTGATGCAAAAAGGAGAAAGGGCCAAAGCGCTCTGGCATTTCCTGTCCAAATTTTCCCCCGACGAGCTTTGGGGCCGCTTGGGGCCAAGAAATGCTGTTGTGTTGCTCGCTGCCCTGATTGGCATGGCCTCAGGATTGCTCGCCGTGCTTTTGAAAAACGGGGTGGGCTGGCTGCGAAATCTCCCTTCGGAGGCTGTGGCGGGAGGCACCGAAGAGGTGCTTTTTGTGCTGCCCATCATTGGCCTTGTTCTGACACAACTCTTGGTCCGGCGTGTTTTTGGTGGAAGGCATCCTGGACCGGGCATTCCTTCTACGCTGCACGCGCTGTCTCGCATGCGCGCCAGAATGTCGCGGATGTCCATGATCAGCCCTGCAGCTTCTGCTTTGCTTACGGTGGGCTTCGGAGGCAGCGCTGGACTAGAGGCCCCCGCGGTCCAGGGCAGTGCCGCCATTGCTTCGGAGGTTTCTGAGCGGTTCAACTTGGATTACAAACACCGCTTGGTCTTGATCGGCTGCGCAGCGACGGCGTCACTGGCAGCCATGTTCAAGGCCCCCTTGGCGGCGATTGTATTCGCGGTCGAGGTGATCATGATTGACCTCACCACAGCCAGCCTGGTCCCCTTGTTGATCGCGTCCTTGTCTGCTTTGCTGACCACCACGCTGTTCATTGACCCCGAAGAGTTGATGCAGGCCGGCCGCAATCTTCCTCCTTGGGACGGCACTGTGTTGGCCTACCTGCCCTTTGCCGTCCTCTGCGGATTGGCCTCGGTTTGGTTCAGTGCGGTCTACCGAGGCACGGGCAGTTTGGTTCGGAAGTTCAAGCACATCGGTGCCCGCATTCTGTTCTCTGGAGCCGCCATTGGAGGTGTGCTCGTTTTCTTTCCCTCACTGTATGGAGAAGGGTTTGAGCTCATCAACGACCTCCTCAGTGACCAATACGACCGACTGGACCCTGAAGGACGCGCCGCTTTCATTCCTGGCTCGGCTGTCCGAACGCTCTTGGTCATGGCCATCCTTTGGTCATGCAAACCCGCCCTGACAGGCCTCACCGTGGGTGCCGGAGGTGTGGGAGGCGTCTTTGCACCCGCTCTGGTGAGCGGCGCCCTGCTCGGGGGCATTTTCTTGTTGACCACAGACATCGTGTTTCCAAGCTGGCACCTGGTGGGTGGACACTTTGTGTTGGCCGGAATGGCCGGACTGATGGCGGGCATTCTACGGGCGCCGCTCACGGCCATCTTTTTGGCTGCTGAAGCCAGTGGTGGCTACGACTTGTTCATCCCTTTGATGCTCACGAGTTCCATCGCCTTTCAAACGGCCCGTTGGATGCGCCCCAACAGCATTTACACGCAAGAACTCGCCGACCGGGGCGAATTAATCACCCACGACAAAGACAAAGCGGTTCTCACTCTCATGAAGTTGGCGGAACAGGTGGAACGGGATTTTGAGCCCGTCCATGCCCACATGACTCTGCGTCAATTGGTAGAGGTGGTGGCCAGGAGCAAGCGCAACATCCACCCCGTTCTCCAACCCGACGGAAGGCTCATTGGAATTGTGCCACTCGAAGAAATCCGGGGGGTGATGTTTGACCAATCCCGATACGACGAACTCACGGTCAAGGACCTCATGGTGGTCCCTGCAGCCTCTTTGGACCTGAGCGAGAACATGGACGTGGTCATGGACAAATTTGACAGAACCCAAGCCTGGAACCTTCCAGTTGAACAGAACGGACGCTATGTCGGCTTTGTGAGCCGATCCAACTTGTTTGGCGCTTACCGTGCGTGGCTCCAAGAGGTGTCCGAGGACTGACCACCCACCCTGCCAAGCTCAATCAGCGGGCCACAATCAAACGCAAAACTTCCCTTCGGCCTTGGGCGTTGAGCTCCAGCAAGTGCACCCCTTGGGCCAAACCATCAATGGTGGTTCTCTTGCCCCCTTCTCCGTTCAGGCGAATGGTCCGTTCCAATCGACCTGCGGCATCTCGCACCAACAATTGGGCGCCATCTCCACCCCAGCGTGCGTCCACGGTGAAAGCACCTTGGCTTGGATTGGGGTAAGCCGTGAGTCCAAATGAAGGGCCATCAGAAGCTTCGTTCAAATCGAGGATGTTCCCCAATGAGTCCACGCCATAAATGTTGATGTCGTCCAAGAATACATTGTTGCCTCCTTTGGACTCGAACTCAAAGCGGAAGCGCAGGTTCGGAACGAAATAAATGTCGTTGCTCACCTCCTCCAAATGGCCTGACCACTCGTCCTCTCCCGAAGGATAAAAGTTGCCTCCATGATCCGGAGCCGTCGGCAAATCAATCAACCCACGGTGGAACTGTCGTGTGTTCCAAGTCATTCCGCAGTCCTTGCTCACCTGCAGTTTCAAGCGGTCGTCTGTGACGCCTGTGGTCCTGTGGCTGTAAGCGTATTTGTAGCCGATCATCAATGAGGCCATGCCAGTGGCATTGAATGTGCCCGACGTCACCCTCGTGATCTCTCCACCCTCATTTTGACGGTTGCGCACGTACAATGACCTGAGTCCAGAGTAGCCGGTGGTCTCCCGAATTTGCCAGGCCTGTCCGTCCAATGTTTCGACGGACCATTCGCCTTCGCTCCATGGACCTTCTGACACCTCGAACCCTTCTTGAAGTTCACCTGGCAATGGCCCATCGTCCAAAACGCGAATCACGACGGGGTCTTGAGAGGTGACCGAGCCGGTACTGTTGGACGCTGTTAAGTAAACCTCGAACTCACCGGGCACCTCAAAGACATGGGTGGGGTTCTGATGAACGTCCGCGTCCGAACCTGACAGGGTGGTTCCATCTCCAAAATCCCAAGACCATTCCGACACGCCAAAGAAGCTTTCGTCGTTAAAATCCAAGGCTTCTCCCAAGCACACTTCGTTGCGGTCCACGCTGAACTCAGCGCGGCACAACAGCTCTTCTTCCAACACCCCTGTGTCCTCCACATTCTGTTCCGACCAGAGCTCGTTGCGGTCGGCCACTGAACTGTTCAGAGCAGCCCTCATCCGGGCACGCTGTCCTGTGGTGTACATTTTACTGCAGTAGCTGTACTCCATGTAATTCTGGACATTGTCAAGGGAGCCACATGTGGTGCGCTCCACATCACAAAAGCCCACAGGACTTCCCAAACAAAGCGGGGTGTCCTCCACCCCATCATCCACATCGCAGTTGTCGGGTTCGTTGGGGTTGTTTGAGCTGCCCCACAGGTGAGGCAAGTTGAGCCAGTGACCGCATTCGTGGGTGAGCGTTCGGCTGCGGTATGCATTGCTGGTCCCAATGCTTCCCACATAATCGTACTTCAGAACAATTCCATCTGTGTTGGCTCCCCACTCAGAGGGGTAGTTGGTGTAGCCTGCAGCTCCCGCTGCATCCGCGGCCACGTAGACGTTCATGTAGCTGTTGCGAGGCCAGTTGATGAGCTGCTTCATCTGATTGGAGCCGTCGTAGGTCAGCTCACTTTCGATGCGGTTGATCCCCGAATGGCAGTTGCCCTGGGGGTCTCTTTTGGCCAGGCGGAATTCGATGTCCATATCGTCTGCGATGTCCACAAACCCGGCTACAATTTGCCCTGTATCTGGGTTAAGCTTCCTGAAGTCCCGATTCAAGATGGTCATTGCGTCCAAAATCTGCTCGGTCGAAATGTTCTCTGGGCCATTGTCATGGATCACGTGAAACACCACGGGAATGATGTACACCTCATCGTCGTTGCTGCCGCGCTCCAGCACAGCAGCTGCGGCCGCTCGGGATGTGGCCTCCCTCAGTTCCCGCTCGACTTTGGCTTCTGGATAAAGGGCTTCCAGCGCATCTTGGGCCTGATTTTGGCCACAGGGCAAGACACCATTCTCTTGGGCAAAAACAGGGGCCATCAAGAGCAAAAACACCGAGAACGCGGCCAAACGACTTAGGGTAGAGGACATCGATTTCATCATTGCAGAGAGGCAATTTACAGCACACATTCGCCACCCGAGTATCGAATTGACCAAAGCGCCCAGATAGGGGAATAACAGACTTCCGGTACATTCGTTGCATGTTCCGCTATTCTTTTTTGCGTCCCCTTCCGTTTTTCTCGTTGTTTCTGTTTGTGGGGATGGTGACATCCTGCGATGGTCAGCCAAGCCAAGGTTTGGCCCGAGACATCAGCCCAACCGAGCTCAAAGGGCTGGTGGAAGATCGAAATGACCTTCTGCTCATCGATGTCCGCACCGCTCAAGAGTGGAAAAGTGGACACATCGCAGGCGCATCTCTCATTGACTTCCTCGAGGATGATTTTTCAGCGGTTGCCCACGCTTTGCCTAAAAACCGTCCGATTGCGCTGTATTGCGCTGCAGGTGGCCGCAGCGAAGACGCCATGAACAATCTGGCCAAGGCTGGATTCAAAGAGCTGTACAACCTCCGAGGCGGATTTTATGGTTGGGAAGACGATGGCGAAGCCGTCGCCCATGGTGAGCCAGCGCCGCTGCCCAAAAACGACTGACCGTCAGGGAGCTGTTTTGTCAAACATGGCAAAGCGAAGCTCTGCCATCCCCGGGAGCGGGTCCATGCGCATGGCATGCACCACCTCGAGGGAGTACTCTCCGGCCAGGGGAAAGGCCACCCCGCGTTTGTACCCGATTCGGTGATCAATCCATCGGCTGCCATCGCCATACCACTCGCCACTCGGCGATGCGAGGGGGCACTCCAAGGTGTCGGTTAGGGTCTTCCCATTGGGGTAATTCAGCCGCACGAAGAGGTACAAATTGGAAAATGGATACCGGTCGTCATGCCGCAATCCAAACTGCAAATCATGCCGGTGTTCGGGGTGGTCAACCGTGAAGTTCATTTTGACCGTGTCCGACGCCAACCAAGCTTCTGGGTCCAATTCAACCGCATCAAGGGCCACTGGGCCTTGACCGCATCCCATGGCCATGATGACAGCCATCAAAAACAGCATCAACCTCCACGTTTGGCGCGCCATCATCCTGCTTTCGGGCCGTCCCCTTTGCTGGGTTTACGCCGCTTGTTTCTTCGTTTGCCCGAGTTGCCTGAAGGGCCTTGACCCCCTTGGTTTCCACCTTGAGGACCATTGCTGTTTCCGCCTTTTTTCCGGCCACTTCTGTTTTTGCGTCGACGCTGTCCCGAAGGTTGGTCAAAGCGCTTGAGGTCGTCCTGACCCACCACATCGCCAAACAATGCATCTTCTGGCGCGGCCACTTCTTGAACGGCAAAACCTTTCAAGTCATCGGGCTTCTCTCCCCGATCATTCATGGCCATGATTTCTCGGATGTCCTCCAATTCAATGGGAACGGGGGAAGCTCCAGGATCATCGAAGTATTGAAACCACATCTTGCCTCCGAAAATGTCGGTCTTGAAGTGGCCGGCCTTTCCTTTCCGGGTGTGCAGCTTCGTGCTGGGGGGCGGAAACTTCGCCACCGCCTCTTTGTACTGGTCCAGCTCGAAATTCAGACAGCACTTGAGCTTTCCGCATTGTCCCGCCAGTTTTTGCGGGTTCAAGGAGAGTTGCTGATACCGCGCCGCGCCCGTCGAAACACTCCGGAAATCGGTCAGCCAAGTTGAACAGCACAACTCCCTTCCACAGACCCCGATGCCGCCCAGCCTGGCCGACTCTTGCCGGGCACCAATCTGACGCATCTCAATTCGAACCTTGAACGCTGCCGCCAAAGCTTTGACCAATTCTCGGAAATCAACCCGCTGTTCCGCGGTGTAGTAAAACGTGCACTTGGTCCCGTCGCCTTGAAACTCAACGTCGCCGAGCTTCAACTCGACTTGGTGTTCAGCCACAATTTGACGCGCTTGTTTGAGGGTGTCTTCCTCTCGGCTGCGCGCGGATTGCCACGTGGAGATATCCTCCATGGTGGCTTTGCGAACCACCCGCTTGATCTCGTGGGTGTCGCGCACATTTTTGGCCTTCATTTGGGCCCTCACTAGCTCTCCTGTCAGGGACACAATGCCCATGTCTTCTCCTGGCGACACATCCAACACGGCCACGTCCCCGGTCTGAACACGGCGGCCCTGTCCAATTCGGAAATAGCCCTTGCGGTTTCGCTTGAAACGAACCTCGACAATGTCAAATGCCCGCTGCCCCTCAGGAATGGGCACCCCCTCTAACCAATCGAACACAGTCATCACATCGCAACCACAGTTGCCGCAATTCCCATTGGACTTGCAGCCCATGGGCTTGCCGTCCTCGCCTTTTTTGCATGATCCACAACCCATGTCTCCCTGGTCCTCGGTTCAAGATGCCGGATTGGTCCGACCCTCCACCCGAAGATAAGCCGATGGCATGGAGCCCCCTACTTCGGACGATGAAGAAGTTCCATCATTTTCATGCTCAAATCCAGAAAGACGGTTCTGCCGTAAACGTTTCCCGACACTTCGCGGGCCGCACTTTCCAAGGTGGACTGCATGTCCATCACATTTCCATGGTGAATGAATGCCGCGAACTTTTGAGCAAATCCGCGCTCTGCAGCGCGAAGTCTTACGGCACCTTGCGCACCATAATTGCCTACAATGCACTGGCGAACCATGTGCAAGGCATAGGCCAAAAACTGCTTTTGGGCTTCCCTGCCCAAGTCGTGGAATTGATCGGCCAACCCTGCGGCTTTCCTTCCGTCACGGGCGTAACAGGTCCGCATCCAATCCACATACATGGCAAACTCTGCCGCCGCATCGGTCTTCACCAAACGCCTGGCCACCGCCAAGTCTCCATCGGCCAACGCCACCGCATCCGAAATCGCTTCGCTTGAGCCGCCTTCACCTTCAAGGCGTTGGCGAATCGCTTCGGGCGAAATCGGTCCAATTGGAATGATCTGTGTCCTGGACAAGATGGTGGCCAACAGACCTTCAGTGCTGTCCGCAAGAAGGATGAACAAGGTGCGTTTTGGCGG
This sequence comes from uncultured Flavobacteriales bacterium, assembly GCA_938092195.1. GTDB lineage: Bacteria > Bacteroidota > Bacteroidia > Flavobacteriales_D > Sanyastnellaceae > UBA8752. Next base: position 17,810 of record CALKHD010000176.1, read on the forward strand.
CTCTTCGAGAAGCTTCAACAGTTTGTTGGCCGTGTCCGTCCTCATGGTTTGCGCGCCCCAAATGACTTGAACTTTCCAACCTCCAGCATGTGAGGTCAGCGACAAGCGACGGAGAATGTCGGCCGCCTCATGGACAGAAATGAACGGTTGCTTGTTGCCCAATGACATCCGCTCCCTCAATTCTACCATGTCAAAATGGGCGCCCAGGTCCAAAATGGCTTGGCGCCATGTGTCGAGCTGATCCACGCTCAACGACTTGTCCTTTCCTGGGGGTTTGGCCACGGGAAACGTGAAATGCAAATCGGGGTGCTGCAGTTGATCGTGCTGCAAACAAGAAGGGCAACTGCCGCATGGCTTTGGGCCTGTGCCTTTGCAATGCAACTGACGCGCCAAGCCGAGAGCCAGAGCCAAGCCGCCACGGCCTGGCGCTCCCGTCAACAGCACAGCATGCGCCAACGCTTCGTCGTCTGCGCGCTGGGCCAGTTGTGAGGCCAGTGTTTCTTGTCCAATCGGCTCGCGGGTCACGTCCATGTCTCGAAGATAAAGGCCTTCATTCGTTGGGCTTCCAACGCAAGCCAATGCGCAAATCTCGGCCGGCTGCGCTGATGCCAGACGCAAAGACTTTGTAGTGGCGGTCCAGCGCATTGTGGACGCCCAAACTCAAGGCGGTTCTGGATGTCAACCTCGCCTCAACATCCAAGCCCATGGTCCACCACGACGGGGTGCCTTCAGATGTGGCTTCCGCCAAATTGTCTGTGGAGCCTGGGCCGTAGTCTTCCAGCTGCTTGGCCGCGCTCCAGTGCCCGTGCAAATTCAAAGTGACCCAATCCCAACTGCGCGAAACCATGCATGCCCCAAAGGCCGGAGGAATGTGGGACAGCGGCGCGTTGTCCGCATCTCTTCCACGGGTTAGGTTGACCGTGAGCCGGCCGCGCCATCCCGGGTTCAGTTTGAATCGGACTTGGCCTTGAACCCCTCGGATTCGAGCCCGTCCTGTGTTGGCATTGACTTGAACGGAATTGGTATCGCCCTCCACAACAATGGTGTCTGTCCAAGTCCCATCTTCCAGCTGCAATGCTGAATTCACAGGTTGAATCGCATCCAACAGCGCGGTTTCAAATCCGGTGGCCTGCATGCTGACACGTCCACTTTTGGACCGCCAAACCGCCCCCATTTCTGCGTTGTAAAGCCGCTCTGGCCTCAAGCTGTCCGAGGGAACCACGGCAAACCCATCCTTGGCGCGAACCTTGCCAACATCGTCGACGTTCGGATTTCGAAATGCACTGGCCAGGGTGGCGTGGGCATTGAATTGACCATTGGCCTGCCACTGCGCGGTTGCGCTTCCCGTCAGGGCTCCCCGGTTGTACCCCACCGAAGAAAACGGGAGCGCCAAGCCCGGCTGATCTTCGAATTGTGCGGCCAACCATCCACGTGTGTATCTGGCCGCTGTCTGCATGCTCCAGCGGCCCCAGCGGCGAGAAATCCCGCCATATCCGGCCGCAGACCCCATGGTGGCTCCTCCATTCGGATACCGCGTCAAAGCCGATTCTGGCAACAGAAACCCATCTGCCCGGCGTTCGTTCCAGGCCTCTGAATTGACCTTGTTGTGGTTCCAACTGCCTCCGTAGGCCAATTTCCATGGCCCCAAGCGTTGGTCGATGTCCAGCTGAATGCTGCCCACCCCGACTTGCTCGTCTTGAACTTCTCGGCTCGAATCGCCGAATCGCGCCTTCAACCGGGTTTCTGAGACCTGCTGCCAAGCGCCCAAGAGCGTCACGTTGCCCAAGCCTTGAACCTGGGATCGAAACTTGAGCGCTGCCAAGGAGCGCTGCTGCGGGCCATAATCCCACTGGGCCCATTTTGGACCCCCGTCTGAAGAGAGGTCATTCAAACGATCAAAGCGAGGGACATTGGAGCTTGTGCTGTGCTGAAGGTTCAGCTCTACATGGCTTTTGGGTGTGCCGTAACGCAGCTTTTGCACCACATCCGTTTGGTGGTAAGCGGTGCCCGGCTGGAGGTTCTCATCCTCGTTTTCCTCGGCTGTGTCCTCTACGTTCAAGCCTTGAACATTCGAACGAACAAGCGAGGCCACCTTCCCCCATTCTTCATAGCCATGTGGCCTCCATCGGCCCATTCTCAAATCACCAAACCGCCGGTGGCTCACGCTGGTAAAGCTGGCCAAATTGTTCCGGGTGGTCTCCACATCGGCGTGAAATGAAGATCCTTTGTTCACCGAACTCGCCACCATCTGGGCCCTTGCCTTCGTCCCGTTCTCCCAGCTGGGATTCCGCGTGCGGTAGTGAATGACGCCCCCCAATGCATCGCTTCCGAACTGAACTGAACCCGCCCCATGGCGCACTTCAGTACTGCCCACAGCGAATGGGTCCACGGTCATGGCATTTTGCAAATGGCCACTTCGGTAAATCGCATTGTTCAAACGCACCCCGTCCACAACGAGCAAAATCCGATTGGCCTCGAATCCCCTCAAGATGGGAGACCCCCCACCTTGTTGGCTTTGTTGGATCATCACTTGACCCGTCCTCCATAGCAAGGTTGCCGCATTGGCAGGCACCCTCCTGGCGATGGATGTCGCTGAGATTCGACTGACCTCGACCGCGCCAAGTGTTTCGCGGGCCGGTTGGCTGGCAGCCACCACCACCTCCGATAAATTGACCGATTCGGCAGAGAGTTCAACCTCCACGTCCAAGGTTGATCCTGGCATGGCGAGCGACCGTGTGCCAAAACCCATGCTTCGAATTTCCAAGGTATCCCCTTGACGAAGGAGGCTGTCGAGCTGCAACCGGCCATCCAAATCGGTCATCCGCGCCGTGCCCGATTCATTTCGAATCACCGCTGCGGGAACCGGATTTCCTTCTTCATCCCGAACCTCAATGACTTGAGCCCACGACAGGATGGGGCACATCAAGAGAGCGAAGGCCATGGCACAGCGCATTCCAAAGCCCCAGCCCTTACTCGGCAAGGACGGTGCGAAGCACGTCCCATGACCGAAGCGGTTTTGGGTTCGATAAATGGAGTTGCAGGTAGTGCACATGTTGCAGCACGAGCTGGTTTCGAGCATCAGAGGGGAGCGGTTGACTCCTCACCTTATCAATTTCCGTGCCTTGAATGCGAAGAAACGCGGTGGCTTCGGAAGGCGAAAGGAAATCCTCACCGAGTGGAGGACCAGATTCCCAATCCGCCTTGGCCAAATTGAATCGCCCCGCCCATGCCGGAGGCTCCACGGGCGCATCAGGCCGCAGCCCTTGAACGCGCACGGCCTGAACCAAAAATGCCAGGTGGATTCGCGCAAATGCGCTGTCCCGCTCCAAACACTCCGCAGTCTCCCACAGGGCATCGAACACCTCTGGGTGGGGGGCTTCGGCTTCCATGGTCCTCAGAATGACCTCGGCCAAAAACATGGCCACTGCGCTTCTGGGGACCTCCAGCAGGGTTCGTTCTTGCGGCAATGGACGCTCCGCCCGATCAAACCGAAAGAGCCCGTTCTTCATTTCGCGGAAGCCCACCAAGTCCAGCATGGCCAACGGTGCATGAAGGTTGCGCCCCCGCCTTGCTCCTTTGGTGCCTTCCCTCACCAAACACCCCACGATGCCATGTTCTCGAGTGAACACACGAAGGATGGCCACGCCGTCTTTGTGGCGAACCGTAGCCAATGCAATGGCCGCTTCCTTCGGGTTCTCTTCAGGGCTCAATCTTCGTCGTTGTCCGGTTCAAACAGGTTGCCGATCAAATCTCCGAAAGTCACATCTGCCCCCAACACAGATTGGCCAATTTCATTGTACGCCGCCAAGCCATGCAACACGAACTCCATGTATGCCAAGGCTTCATCTCCCTCAACACCAGGGCAATACTTGGTCACCACTTCACCCAAGCCATCGACTTGATGAAGGGCGGCCGCATATTCTGAATCTGGCTGGTCGCGCAACACCGACAGCTCGTTCTTGTTGAACCAAGCCACGATGGGCTGGTAGGGGTCCTCCACTTTGCCTCGCTTCACAGATTCAATGTCCGGAAACGCGGTGGGGAACTCCCTTCGAATGGCCTTGCTGACCAATGCCAAAGCCACGCCAGCAGCCCCTTCCTGCTCGCCTTCGTAGACCAATTCCACCTTGCCGTTCACGGCGGGAACCACGGCCAACAAGTCGGTCACCCGAACCGTGGTGTTGGGTGAGCCGTTGCGCAATGCCCTGAGTTCCCCAGCAGCGATCAAATGCTCGAGCGCGCTGATGGGCAATCGGGCGGATACTCCGCTCTTTTCGTCAATGAACTCGCTTTCTCGGGCTTCAAATGCAATGCGCTCCAAAACCCGGCGAACCACTGTGGGAACGGCCACGCGATCGGATTGGCCCGGCTGCCATTTCGCCTCTTGGTCGGTGATGGACATGGCGTCCTCCAGAGAGGCCGGATAGTGGGTCAAAATTTGGCTCTGTATCCGGTCCTTGAGCGGTGTAATGATGGCCCCCCGGTTGGTGTAGTCCTCAGGATTGGCCGTGAACACAAACTGGATGTCCAAGTCCAGACGCATCTGGAAACCGCGGATTTGAATGTCTCCTTCCTGCAAAATGTTGAACAGCGCCACCTGGATGCGGGGCTGCAAATCGGGCAGCTCATTGATGGCGAAAATGCACCGGTGACTTCTTGGGATGAGCCCAAAATGCAAGGCGCGTGGGTCGCTGTAGTCCAGCCCTTCGTTGGCGGCCTTGATGGGATCGATGTCTCCGATCAAATCGGCCACGCTCACGTCTGGCGTTGCCAGCTTCTCGACATACCTCTCGCTTCGGTGCATCCATCGCACAGGGGCTTGGTCGCCCTTCTCTTCCACCAATTTCGCCCCCTGAAAGGTGATGGGAGCCATGGGGTCTTCTGGCAATGGGGCGCCATCGAGAACCGGCACCCATTCATTGAGCAGCTCGGTCAGGCCCCTGGCCATGCGCGTTTTGGCTTGGCCCCGAAGGCCCAGCAAATTCATGCTGTGTCCGGCCAAAAGGGCCCGCTGCACATCGGGAATGACGGTGTCTTCGTACCCCACGATTCCCTCAAACAAGGGGGCGCCTGATTGAAGGCGCGACACCAAGTTGTTGCGGATTTCGGCGGAGATGGTTTGGGGGACATACCCCGAATCGCGCAAGGCGCCGAGGGTGAAAATGTCGGGTGAAGCTGTGTTCATGGTCTATCAGCGGGCGCGCCCGCGGCGGTTGCGTTCGAAGTCGGCGAAAATGGTGTCTCCAAGCCCCTGAAGGCCCGTAAAAAATGCCCGGCCATTGTTGGCTTCTGTGAAGTCCGAAACAAAACGCTGCAGAGCCGGATCAGTGGCAATCATAAAGGTGGTGATGGGGATGCCCAGCTTGCGACATTGGCGAGCGAGGTTGTGGCATTTGCCCGTGATGTAAGGGTCCAAGCCAAAGCTGTTTTTGTAATAGCCATCGGCTTCCTTCAAACAACTCGGTTTGCCGTCGGTCACCATAAAAATCTGACGGTTCGGGGTCTTTCGCCGCCGAAGGATGTCCATGGCCCGTTCCAGCCCTGCGACCGTGTTTGTATGGAATGGCCCCACCTGCAGATAGGGCAAATCCGCAATGGAAATCTCCCATGCGTCGTCGCCAAAAACCACAATGTCGAGGGTGTCTTTGGGGTATTTGACCATGACCAATTCCGCCAGGGCCATTGCGACCTTTTTGGCGGGGGTGATGCGGTCCTCCCCGTACAGGATCATGCTGTGGCTGATGTCGATCATCAGCACCGTCGCTGTGGTGCTTCTGAACTCTCGGTCTTCAACCACCAAATCATCTTCGGTCATTCGAAAACCACCGCGGCCACTCTGTGCCCCAGGACCGTGATGGATTTGAGCGTTGCGAAGCGAAGCGCTGAAATCCACTTGGTCCAACTTGTCTCCAAACCGATACGGTCTTTTGTCCTCATTGGGCTCGTCTCCTTGCCCCCTGTCCTTGGTTTTGTGCCGGCCTTGGCTGCCCTTTTTGAGGTTGCCAAAAATCTGGTCCAACGCCCTTTTTCGCATGTGCTGCTCTCCCCTTGAGCCCAGTTCTAAACCTGAATTTCCCGGCCCTGTGGCTTCTCTCAAATACCCTTTGGCCTTCAAGTCTTCGTAGAAATCGTCCAAGGTGTAGTCGGGCTCCGTGAGTCCGTGTTGCCGATCCAAGGTCCGCATCCAGTCCATGGCCTCGTCCACATCACCGCTGGTGTGCGTCACGACCTCTGTGAACAGCTCCAACAGGCGCTCAAAAGGGGTTCGCTTGTCCCTTTCGGGACGCCATTCGTGAAATTGATGACCGAGCATAGTGGTGGAGGCGTTGCGCCATTCAAAGATGGAACCAATGGGCGTCCCGCCGGTTCAATTGCGACACAACGAAAGACAATTGAGGGGCCCAAAGCGAACAGGGGCGGCAGGGCACGTGTTACCTTCATCCACGCGTTCGATTCGGGCCTTGCGCCTGCCGCTCAGCCACCCATACCGCCAACCTGTACGATATGACCTCGGAACCCACACTCACCAGCCCGGAACGACTGCCCACTAGACCGGTTCAAATCGGAGGTGTGACCGTTGGAGGCGACGCCCCCATCGTGGTGCAATCCATGACCACGGCCGACACCATGGATGTGGAAGCCACTGTGGCAGAGTCCCTTCGCATGATCGATGCCGGATGTCAAATCGTCCGCATCACCGCCCCGAGCAAGAAGGAGGCGCTGGCTTTGGGTGAAATCAGGACCAAGTTGGATGACGCTGGACACCAAGGCGTGCCTTTGGTCGCCGACATTCACTTTACGCCAAACGCCGCTGAAGTCGCCGCCGATCACGTAGAAAAAATCCGGGTGAACCCTGGGAACTACGCCGACAAAAAGAAATTCGAGACCCACGAATACACCGACGAGACCTATGCGGCAGAACTCGACCGGATTCGCGAGCGATTCACTCCGCTGGTTCAAAAGTGCAAGGCCCTCGGCAGAGCCATGCGAATTGGGACCAACCACGGTTCATTGTCCGATCGAATCCTGAGCCACTATGGCGACACCCCGCTCGGAATGGTGGAGAGCGCCATGGAATTCCTGAACATCTGCCGGGACGAAGACTACCACGACATTGTGCTGTCCATGAAAGCAAGCAATCCGCAAGTCATGGTGCAGGCATACCGCATGCTCTCTGAGCGCATGCAGAAAGAAGGCATGGCTTACCCCCTTCATTTGGGGGTGACAGAAGCAGGTGAAGGTGAAGATGGGCGCATCAAAAGCGCCGTGGGCATTGGCACTCTGCTTGCGGAGGGACTGGGCGATACCATCCGGGTTTCCCTCACCGAAGCCCCTGAAGCCGAAATCCCCGTGGCGCAGCTGCTGGTGGACCAGGCCGAAAACAGCCGAAGTGGCACCGATTCTGTAGCTGCGTCGACAGCTGTTCCTGAAAGCTTCAACCCCTATGCCTACGAGCGTCGCAGCACGCGTGCCGTGGCCATGGTGGGTGGCGCCCAGGTGCCGATTGTCTGCCATGACCTCAGCGGCCGGCCACTCACGCCCGCTGGGCTATATGGCCTCGGGCATCGCTATCAGACCGAACTCGACAAATGGGCCGCTGACGACGCGGCTTGCGACCTGGTTTACATCGGCGACCGCACATGCGACTTCGCCCTGCCCGGTTGGTTGGTGGCCTTGCAAGACGCCGACGCCTGGATGAAGCACTCAGGCTCTGCAGTCCGTCACCACCCCCTCTGGAATTGGGCGGGCTTTGAAACCGCTGCTGATGGAGGCCGATTGGATGCCCAATTGAACGTCCTGAAGATGGAGGCAGATGACCTCAGCCTGGAGCGGATTGCCGAATTGAACCGCTATACCAGCGCGCCCTTGGTGCTTCTTCTTTCCACTCAGCACGCCAACGCATTGGTCT
>CALKHD010000177.1 GCA_938092195.1 uncultured Flavobacteriales bacterium
AGGGCTTTGGCCCGGCTGCGGTGTGAAAGGTGATGTGGCCAACCCCCCTCCTCTCCAACAATACATTTCTGCGCCATTGAATGCCTTGGAGCTGATCCATTTTGATGACGGTGCGGCTGCGCCAAAACCACCCCCGTTCTAAGACCACAGCATTGGCATAGGCCCTGAGCTGCAAGCTCTCGAACCGCTTCGCAGTGGTAAAGCCCGTCAAGGCCATCCAAGTGGCTGTTCCCATCCAAGCTGCAGCGGGGGACCATGCTGCAAACAGCAGTAGGCTCGGTGCCCAAGCTGCCAGCCACATGATCCAACGAAACCTTCGGACAGGTGAAAGAACAAAGCTTTCCGGCTCCTTCATGTCTGGATAGAGGATGCCCTCCACCACCTTCCGGTTTTCGGCCTCCATGGCCGGCACAAAAACCCGAAGTGATGCATTGGCCTGGTCGCTGGCTTGGGCTTGTCGAATCTGCAAGGTTTCGAAGCCGAGTTGCCTTTTGAGCCAGTTGCTCTTCCACACCGTCATGTGAACCTTGCTATAAGGCACCTGAAAGGTGTTGCGCCGAACCAACCCCATCTCAATCTGAACCCCCTCTGAACCGATGGAACTCCGGTATCTGAAATATTGAAACGTGGCCAAGCCCAACGAAATGACCACGCCCGACAAAAGGAACAGCACCAAACCAGGAACGATGAGCAACACTGAGAGCGCACTCAATGCGAGAATCGCCGCTGAAGGCAAAGCGCCAAACAGCGATTCGATCGCAGACTCCAGCGGGCTTCCAATGGAACCAAAAATGGCGATTCCAAGAAATGCATTCCGCAAGTGGTTTTGGGAGAGTCCCACTTTGATCAATCGCTTGGCATCCAGAATGACCAGAGGCTGACGGTTGAATCCATCGGGACCTTTTGCCGGGGCGTTCGGCTGGCTTTGTTCAGAGGCTTCTGCTGATGTCTCTGCTTTGGCTTGAGATGTGCTCACCAGCCTCTGGCGCAAGGATTCAGCCTCTGCCTTACCGATGGCCACTAGCTGCAACTCATTGCCGGTTGACCCTGCGGTGTCGACCCTGAGTCCGGTCAGCCCGAACAGCTGCTGCAATGGACCTTGAAACAACTGAATGGCTTGAATTCGGTCGAAGGGAATCAGCAACCGTTCTCTTTGAAGTAGCCCCCTTTCCACCACCAAAGCCTCATCTTCCAATCGATACTTGAACCTCAAGTAGTAAGCCACAGCCCCCGCCAAAATCAGGCCGAGCACAATGGGAATGCCCAGCAGCATGTACCCTTCTATGCCGCCGAATGTGATGCCAATCAGCAAGGGCCAAGCCGCACGAACACCATTCACCAAGAACTGCACTGAAATGATGGCAATGCCCAATGGGTGCTGCCTGCGAGGGATGGAGAAGTCCGTCATGACTTGCCCGCTCGGGCATCAATGACCCCCCGCAATTCCTGCGCTTTTTCTTCTTTCAATCCCGCGATCCTCAAATTCCCGCTTCCACCTGCTGTGAAGAGCTTGATGTGGTTCAGACCGAGCCACCTTGAAACGGGGCCCTGACTGAGCTCAGAATGCTGAATCATGGAATAGGGAATGGTCACCGTATTCCGCACCAGCCAACCTGTCTGATATGTGATGTCCCTTTCTCGTACCGCATATCCCCTTCTCTCAAAGCCCAGCCACTCTTCCGCAAACCAGAGGCCCCCGAGTGCGAATTGTACCAACAACGGAATCCAAATGAGGCCCATTTTCACCCCATCCAACCAGCCCACAAGCTGGCCCACAAACGGCGCGAGCACTGCCAATAAAATCAAGGTTTGAACAGCGCCCCAAGCCAGGAGGCGCATCTTTCGGTAAGCACGGTCCACAGGCAGAACGTCCACATCTTGCAACAGGGGAAGGTGATCCATGTTGACTGCGGGATTCTCAGGAAATTCCATGTCCGAAATGTAAAGCCTCAGCGAATCACAATCCGATTCGATGTGTGGCCTGATGCATTGTCGACGGACAAGAAGTAAAGTCCAGGCTCCATTGCAGGCCATGTCAAGCGGTCGCGGCCTGTTAAAACCACTGTCGAGGCCCAAGCCACCCTTCCGCTCGCATCGGTCAGTGTTACATCTGACCTGTCAGTCACCCCCGTTACCCAAACACCGCCCTGTGTCGGATTGGGGAACACGCCCCATTGCTTCTCTCGGTTGGCCACGGAACTTGGAGATGCACAGGGAGACTCCAACGTCCAACGATAGAAGTAGTAATAATAGGCCTGCGGCTCATCGGTGGTATTGGCCGTGATGGTCATGCGGTCGGCTACGGCAATGGGAAAGCTGCCTGCAGGGACAGCATTGTTTCTGAAAAGCCCTTCATTGTCCCCTTCGATGCCCATGGCGTAGTTGGTTCCATTTGGCAATTCAATGTCCAAGTCGAGGGTGTTCCAACCGGCTAAAAGCTCCACGTTTTCTTGGAAGAGGGTGGCACCTGCCGCATTCTTGATGTAAACAGAGGTGCCAAATGCAGTTTCTGCGAAAACATCCACGCTGGCCAGAATTGTGGGTTCTGAGACCGAGAACAGCATGTCCCAATTGTCATTGAAGTGAAATCCGCCCGCCCCCAATTCATTGAGGTTCATTGGGCCTCCAATCGCCACCTCTGTGTTGGCTTCCGGGTCGAAATAGACCGAGGTTTCATCGGTGCAACCCAAGACAGGCGCGATGCAAGACCCGTCACCAAAACAGGCTTCCGGGTTGTAGTTGATCGCGGTCTCTTGAAGGCACCCCGCCAAAAAGCAACATGAGCCATCGTCGATGGTGGCCACGCTGGAGAAGTTAAATGCCGAATCATCGGTGCATCCGCAATCGGGAAGCAATGAATAGCGCCACAGATCGTGGTGGAACACATCGGCCGTTCCTTCCAGACCACCTGTGAGGTAAACATGACATCCCAGCACAAAGCTTCCAGGTGCCCAACGCGCTCCGCCAGGATGAGCGGGCAATTCGTCCCAATTGTCGGTTTGAGGGTCGTATTCCCAAAACTCTCCATTGTCGAGAGGTCCGTGATCGTCACCGTCGCCACTCAAGACATACCCTTTTCCTTGTGCAGCGAATTGAGTGCCTGCCACGCGCGCTTCACCTGGGAAATCTCCCAACTGGGTCCAACTGTTGTTGGCCGGATTGTAAGCATGAAAATCCCGGTAGATCGTGAGGTTTCCATTTTGGGTGTCTCCATGCCCAAACCCGACATAGGCCGTGCCATCGATGCCGAAGTAAAACGGATGATGGCGGTTTCCGGCGGTAAAAGGCGCCAGTTCTTCCCAAGTGTTGGCCGCAATGTCATACCCCCACCAGTCGCCCAAGTTGCCATCTGAATTGCTGCCCAATCCCACGAACACCTTCCCTGCTGTCAGAACCATGGCCGGGTGATTTCGACCCGGTCCTGGAAAGTCGGCCATGGCTGTCCAGGACCCCGAAGCCATGTCCAAACGCCACCAATCTGTAGGGTATCCAACGTCATTGGAACCAAACCCCACAAAAGCGTTGTCGCCTTCGGAAACACCATAACCATACCCTCGTCCTCCTCCTGGGAAGGCCTCCATCTGCTCCCACGTGTCGCCCGCAGGGTCATAGCGGTGGACGTCGTCCAAATTCAAAGAAGCAAAACCAGCCTGACCCGCAATCACGTATCCGTATTGGTCATTGGCCACAGTGATCGGATGATGGCGTCCTGTTCCTGTGGGCGATGACATTTGAATCCAAGTCTCTTGGGCAAGGCCTGAGCCTGTGACACCGCAGAGCAAAAGAATCGGAAGAAGACGGGTCATGGGAAAGATGTTGTCGAATGAAGTAAAGAACCATCGAAATGCGATGAAGTTGCATTTCATCGAAAATGAGGCCCTTTGCCATGTTGGGCCCTCTCCCGGTACGTTCAGCGCGCAAGCGGCAGTGTATCTTGACCGCCAGAACAACAACCATGCGTCTTTTCCTTTCTTTTTTGGCCATGAGCCTCAGCGCTTCCCTTGTTTCCCAGACCGTCCTTCTTCAAGAAGGATTTGACGGAGATGGATTGCCTGCGGGCTGGTCACAACAAACCTTGGCCTCAGACGGGGGCTGGCTGGGTGGAGACAACCAATCCTTGCAAAGCCAATGGTGGTCCATTGCTCCCCACGGGTCATTCATGGCCACCAACGACGATGGTTGTGATTGCGACAAAAGCGCCGATTACTTGATCCTCCCTGAACTGGATTTGTCGGGCCTCGATCAAGCCCTTCTCACCTTGGCCAGCTACTATGATGGCGGCGAGTATGAAGGGGCAACAGAAGTTGCCACTGTGGAGTACTCTTTGGATGCCGGGGAGACTTGGACAGTGCTGGAAACCCTTGAAGGGAATGACAATGGCGAATGGGGATTCGAAGTGATCTCGCTGGAGGCCTTGCTGGGCGAGACTTCCCTTTGGTTGGCCCTCCGTTACAACGACGATGGTGGTTGGCTCTTCGGCTGGGCTGTTGACGATGTGGGCGTTTTGGAGCCCGGCGGTTTGGATTTGGCCTTGTCCAGCGTCAATGTGGAACCTGTGGTATTTGCACCCATCCAAGAAGACCTGTCTGGCACAGTGGTCAACTTGGGGATGGACACGGTTTACTCTTACACCATTGCTTGGAGCATGGGCGACGAAAGCGGAACCACCGATGTAGACGGCGTGGCTCTGGGAACAGGCGACAGCGATGGCTTCAACATCAACAACGCCATTGAGTTCGATGGGTCAGGAAGTTTTGAAATCGAGGTGAGCATCACGAATGTGAACGGGACTTTGGACGACAACAGCGCCAACGACGTGCAAATTGCCGTGGCTTCTGCGGTTTTGGCCGCTCAGTACCCCGACGGAAAACTCCTTCGCGATTATTTGTACTACCATCCGAGTGACGCTCCGGACAACTGCCCGCTGGTCTTCGTTTACCATGGGTACACGGGTGACGCTTTGAGCACCATGCAGTACACCGGGTTCAACGCATTGGCCGATGAGAACGGATTCGCAGTGTGCTATCCTCAAGGGTCATACGATGGCGATGGTGAGGCGTTTTGGAACGTCGGTTACGCCTTCCATCAGAATGAGTACGTGGACGATGTCAGCTTTACCCTGGGCTTGCGGGAACTGTTGGTGGAGGAAAACAACCTCGACCCTGAGCGGGTGTTTGCAACGGGTTTCTCCAACGGTGCAGACTTCAGTTACCTTTTGGCGTGTGAAGCTTCTGCAGAATTCCGCGCTGTCGCCCCCATTGCGGGCATCTTGATGGAGGACATACGAACAGAATGTTCCCCTACCCACATGGTTCCAATTTTGGAAATCCATGGAACTGCGGATGATGTGAGCTTGTACGAAGGCGACATGCAAAACGTCGACGGTTGGGGAGCTTACCCCAGTACGCCCGATGCCATGGCCTTTTTCGTGAACCTCTTCGACATCAGCCTGCAGGAATCCGGTGCTTTTGAAGATTCAGCGCCCGGTGACGGGTCAACGGTGGATTACCAAAAGTGGGGGGCTGCTGGCTCTTGTGCTCAAGTTTGGCTGTACACGGTGAATGGTGGTGGTCACAGCTGGCCTGGCGTTTGGGGAAACCAAGACATCAACGCTTCTCAAGAGGCATGGGACTTTTTTGTGCAATCATGCAATCAAGTCATGTCGGTGGATGATCTGCCTTCTGGGCAAGACAAGACCTTGTTGAAGGTGGTGGATTTGCTGGGTCGCGAATCGGCTCACACCCCAGGACAGCTCCAGTTGCACATCTATTCAGATGGCTCCGTGGAGAAGCGCATGTCTCACGAATGAATTCAAGTAGAGTACAATGAAAAAGGACGGCCACTTGGCCGTCCTTTTTTGTGTTTGGAAGGAAGGGACGTTCACTCTGCCACTTCTGC
>CALKHD010000178.1 GCA_938092195.1 uncultured Flavobacteriales bacterium
CTTGTAGCGTGTTCGCTCCGATCATTGCAGAGAGCTTCGGTCGAAGATACGAAGGGGCCTGCCGCTTTCTTGCGCCGGTGGCGAAGTCTTCAACTGATTCCCTTGTAGGAACACTGCGGGCCTCAAAAAGCGGCCTTCATGCTTGGCAGATGGAAGGCAGCTGGGTCAACGCACATGGCCTGAACAGGCCCCATTTCGTTGTTTAACCTAAAGGGTCAGGTGGCCGTCTTCACTTGTTTGGCGAGCTCAACAAACTCGGTGGGGGACAATTGTTCTGCCCTTTGCCCCAGCCATTGCTGGGGGATGGAGTCTCCGTCGAATCCGCCAGCCCGGAGTGCATTTCTCAAGGTCTTTCTGCGCTGACCAAAACCTGCCTTGACCACTTTGCGGAGAACGTCATGGTCAACATCTGGGTCGTTTTCAGGGGTTCGGGTGAGTCGAATCACACCCGACTGGACTTTGGGGGGAGGGATGAAGGCATCGGGGCCAACGGTGAATTCGTAGTCACACCGGTAGTAGTTCTGAAGCAGCACCGATAGAATGCCGTAGACTTTAGATCCATGAGAAGCGCATACACGTTCGGCGACTTCTTTCTGGAACATGCCGACGCATTCGGGCACGCGGCCCCTCCATTCAAGAAGCTTGAATAGAATTTGACTGCTGATGTTATACGGGAAGTTCCCCACCAAAGCGAAGTCGCCGGTGAGCCCCAACTCTTCGGGGGTGCTGCGCAAAATGTCCGCAGAGTGGATGTGGTCATTGGCGATCCAATCGCTGCCTTGTAGATGAACCACAGATTCCGCATCTACCTCGACCACATGAACCCGTTGGTCAAAACGCTCAATGAGTGGACGGGTCAAAGCACCGGTTCCCGGTCCGATTTCTAAAATGCGAACCTCTTCCGAGGGCGACACCAAACCCGCAATGCGTTGAGAGACCGAAGGGTCTTTCAAGAAATGCTGGCCGAGGTGTTTTTTGGCGGTGACCCCAGAATCCTTGTGTTTGCTCATTGATCGCGCAAAGCCCCCTGGGCAATGACATTCATAGTGGTTCGGAAAGAAAGGGCTTTCGTTCCGAATTTTTTGAGTCCCTTTTCTCTCATCCCGGGTGCATGCTCCTTTTCATAGCGTTGGAAGTCCTTTTCGTCGGCGAGCTCATATTGTACAGTATAGGTGGGTCCCATGTCTTCCGTGCTCTGAAGTTGACAGAATCGAAAACCGAGGAAGCACCCCGTGGCCAGCATTTCGCGAAGGTGGGTTTCCAGCATCCAGGTGAGCCAGACTTCCTGAACCTCAGGTTCTATGCTGATTGTTACATTATATAAGAGGGTAGTATTTGCCATGAATGCCTTGAATTTGTAGATGAATTGAAGAAAAAAACAATTTAGTCGATGAAAATTGCTTGTTTATCGAATATTGTAACTATCTTCATGCTTCGAGAAATCTTAACTGAGATGAATTTGATGCGCTCACTCTTAATAGCTGCGATGATTTTGGTGACGGCCTTTGCCGCCCAAGCCCAGCAAAACTACGGGATTGCCTACCAGGCAGTAGCCCGTGATGCCGGCGGCGACGCCCTAGAAAACGCCACCCTGGATGTCAGGTTTACCCTTTTAGACGCGGCAGATGCCGCTGTTTGGACGGAAACCCACTCCGGAATCATGACCGATGAATTCGGCCTGATCAACTTGACCATCGGCAGTGTCGAAGGTCCAGATGGATTGGCTGACGTGGATTGGTCTGCAGGCGACTATGCTTTCCAGGTGGAAGTCAACAGTGGTGATGGTTTTGCCTCCTTTGGCAACCTCGCTGTTTCAGCCGTCCCGGTTGCACTGTTTGCGGCAAACGCCCCGGAAGGAACAGCGGACAGTCTGGCGACTGTGTTGGCCCAAGAAATGGCCGACCGTCTTGCAGGGGACTCTGGTCTTGCGGCTGACATCTCCACGAACGCTGGAGCCATCAGCACCAATGCTGGTGGTATCTCCACGAACGCTGGAGCCATTGGCACCAATGCTGGCGATATCTCCACAAACGCTGGAGGGATCAGCACCAACGCCGGTGCCATCACGACACTCCAAGGCGTGGACGACACGTTGGCTGTGGATGTGAACGCCAATGCGGCTGCGATCCTGTCAAACGATGGTGACATCAGCACGAATGCTGGAGCCATCTCCACGAACGCTGGAGCCATCTCTACGAACGCTGGAGCCATCTCCACGAACGCTGGCGACATCTCCACAAACGCTGGAGGGATCAGCACGAACGCTGGCGACATCTCCACAAACGCGTCAGGGGTCAGTACCAACGCCGGTGCGATCTCTACAAACGCTGGAGGAATCAGCACCAATGCCGGCGACATCGCCCAACTGCAAACGGACTTGGGAAGTGAAGTTTCCGAGCGCCAATCTGAGGATGCAACATTGCTCGGATTGATTCAGTCCAATGATGGAGAGATCTTGGCGCTGAACACCTCTGTGGGTCAGCTCCAATCAGATTTGACTGACCTCACCAACTTGGTGGATGCCAACGACCACTTTGACCTTGTTGATGGTGTTTTGAGCACCGAAGACGACGTGAACGTTGTGCAAGTCGGATCGACCGTTAGCATTCTTGGTTCTGCTGCTTCCAGTGTTCAACTGGCGGTAACGGGTAAGATTTTGACGACCAATATGACGGTTCAGAATGACCTGACCGTGAGCGATAACATCACCGGTGGAAGCGCATCCTTCACTGGCAATGTTTTGAGCACAGAAGCTCCCATTGCAGACGATCACTTGGCCAACAAAGGATACGTCGATAACGTGGTGGACAATGAAATTGCAGAATACACCCAAGTTGTGATCGACGAAGCTGACCGTGCCACTTTGGCCGAGGCAGCACTCGGCGTCCGCATTGACTCTCTCGATGGAGCGCACAGCGCAGAAATTGCACAGGTTCAATCCAATTTGGACGCAGAGATTCTGGCGACCAATGGCGACTTGACCGCTTTGGAAGGTCAGATCACGTCAAACGACGGGGACATCTCCACGAATGCTGGAGGGATCAGCACGAATGCTGGAGCCATCAGCACCAACGCTGGTGGAATCACCACAAATGCTGGAGCCATCAGCACGAACGCTGGCGGAATCAGCACGAACGCTTCTGGCATCACCACCAACGCTGGTGACATCAGCACGAATGCTTCTGACATCAGCAGCAATGACGCTGACATCACGACCCTCCAGGGCGTGGACGACACGTTGGCTGTGGATGTGAACGCCAATGCGGCTGCGATCCTGTCAAACGATGGCGATATCAGCACGAACGCTGGCGGAATCAGCACGAACGCTTCT
>CALKHD010000179.1 GCA_938092195.1 uncultured Flavobacteriales bacterium
GACCATAATCGCTCTTGGCGATATCGGCCATCACTTCTTCCAAATCATCGAATTCAATCACGGGGCACACTGGTCCGAACTGCTCCTCACGGAAAATGGCGGTTTCTCGGCTGGTGGGAAACAAGATGGCAGGAAAGAAAATGGCCCCTGCTGTTTGCCCACCCTTTTCGTTGACCACTTTGGCCCCTTGCTCAATCGCCTCGTCCACATAGGCCTGCATGGCCTCCACCTTGCCTTTCTCAGGAAGCGGGGTGATGTCGGAGTCGGCAAACGGCAAGCCCACCCTCAAGCGGTCCGTGGCGGCGGCAAACTTCTCCAAGAACTCCGCCCTGACGTATTTGTGCACGTACACCACCTTCAACGCGGTGCAACGCTGTCCATTGAAGCTCCAAGCCCCGGCTACACATTCCTTCACGGCCAGGTCCAAGTCGGCATCTGGGAGAATGATGGCGGGATTCTTTGCCTCAAGACCCAACACCTGACGCACCCGGTTGGGTTTGGGGTGTTGGCTGATGAGCGCATTGCTGGACTTGCTGTTGCCGATCAAGGCCAACACATCCACATCCCCGCTTTGCATGATGGGCGAGGCCAACTCGCGGCCCCTTCCAAACACCACATTGATGACCCCTGGAGGGAAGCACTTTTGAAACGCTTCCAGTAAAGGAGTAATGAGAAGAACCCCGTATTTGGCCGGCTTGAACACAGCCGTGTTGCCCATCAAAATGGCAGGCAAAAGCACGCAAAACGTCTCGTTCAAAGGATAGTTGAACGGTCCCAGACACAACACCACGCCCAGCGGGCCTCGCCGAATCTGGGCCAAGGTTCCGTCCACATTGTGGATGTGGCTCCCCTCGCGGTGAAGCTCCTTGTATTCGGTCACGGTGTCGCGGAGGTAGTCCACGGTGCGTGTGAATTCCTTGACCGCGTCTTTTTTGCGCTTGCAGATTTCCCACATGAGCAACTTCACCACCAGCTCGCGCTGCTCCACCATGCAACCGATGAACTTCTCCATGGCCTCGATGCGCTCCGACGCGCTGGCCGTGGGCCAAGCACCGCGGCCATTGTCATAAGCCTTTTTAGCAGCTGCAAGGGCTTCCAATCCCTGCTCTCGCTTCAGGTCTGGTGCTGAACCCAAGTGCACAGGCTCCTCGGCTCCATTGACCAGCGACCGAATGGGGCTGTACACCTGAGCCACGTCGCCTTTCCAGGTCTTCAACTGACCATCGACCAAGTAGGTCTTGTGATGGATGGGTTCTGCGAAGGCGTCCTTCGGATCGAGCAGGCTGTCTTGAGCGGGAATGGCGTGCGTCATACCATCAAAACCGACCAGAGCCTATTCTGTTCAATTCCAATCCCGTGGAACCATCTTCACTTGGCAGTTGGCGACCCCTTCATTGCTCCGCCCTCATCATCCATTGCCGTTTCCACAAAGGAAAGACCGGGCCTGACTCACGGTTTCTGGATGTTCACCTTCGATTTCCAAGAACCACCTTCCCGAACGACCTTCGCAGGGTGAAAGCGTTCACATTGGGTCCCGTAGCTCAACTGGATAGAGCATCTGCCTTCTAAGCAGACGGTTTCGGGTTCGAGTCCCGACGGGATCACTTTATCCTGCCACAACCCCTTGTTTTTCAGTCATTCAGAGAAAACCAACGGACGGCGTAAAACACGGGTAAAACAATGGGGCCATCAGCCGCATTGGCAGACCCCCTGCCAGCTTCCTTCTTACAAGGGTAAGGGATCATCGCAGCCCAAATCAATTGAAGACTGTGGGTCGTTGTTCGGAAAACACTGGCCACTCACTGTATTGTTGGGCACATACCGGTGCAGTCCCGGATCATACAGGGCTTCTTGCAGAAAACGAAGAAGGCTGTTTTTCTGGTCCTCCGTGATGTCAACGGCATCGTAGTCTTGGGACAAGTAGGGGGTGACTTCTGGCTTGGCAGACATTCCAGCCAACTTGTAGTCTACGACTTCTGACAAGCTGTAAAAGGTCCCGCCGTGGCCATAGAAACGGGCCTCCTCGAGGTTGTAGAGTTGGGGGGTTTTAAAGGCATACTTGTCGCTGTCCTCTCCGGTGAATCCTCCACGACCCAAAGCTGCATCGGCACTGGACATGCCATAATCTTTGCCGGTGGCGTCCAGGACTTCATTGCTGGGCATGTCGGGCATCCCGAGGGCGTGAAAGCCGCCATCGGTGAGCGCGGGTCCGTTGTGGCAGGTGCCGCACTTAGCCGCGCCGAAGAACACCATGGCCCCGTCCTTCTGGCTGGACGTCATGGCCGAATGCTCCCCGTTCAACCACCGTTGAAAGGGGGATTCGGATGCCATGATGGTCCGTTCGTATGCGGCAATGGCCAACCCTGCCATCTCGACGCTGTAGCGATTGTCCTCTTGAACATCGGGGAACGCAGCGTCGAAGAGCGCCACATACTCAGGCATGTGGATGAAGAATTCCGGCGTGGGCGCCATGCGGTGGACGGTGAGTCCTGCGATGGCCTGGGTCTCGAGTCCGAGGTAGCCGAGGTAATTGACCACCAGCGGTGTGTCTTCATCCCACTGGGCTTCCGTACCCACGTTGGGTCCATGGGCTCCGAACTGTCCGTTCCAGAGGGTGACCGGTGTAAAGGCACCGTTCATGGCAGTGGGGCTCCGCATGGGCTGCCGGTCTATTTCTGTGGGGTCATAATCTGGAGAGATCACCCGGCCTTCACCCCGGACACCAAATCCAACACCGCCATCGCCCAATCCTTGTTGCACACCTGCTTGGAACCCGGCCGAAGCGTGGTGACAGCTGGCGCAGCTGTATGTTCCAATGCCGACATCTTCGGCGGCATCTCTTCCGAGGGCTGTCTCGTGAAACAACATCCGGCCAAGGGACACTTTTTGGTGGGTAAGGCGGTTGTTGGGGTCTTGAGGTATGGCTGCCAATTCATGGGGGTTGGGCATGTGCAGTTGGCTGTACCCCTGCTGTCCGAGTGCGTCCAAGATGGTGGCCAACATTTGGGAGTCCTTGTCCTGTGGCTCTGGATTGGTGGATTGACTTGGGTTGCAGGACGACAGCAGGATGACCGCCGATATGGTGCAAGCTGCTGTGCAGAGGGCCGATGAGTGATGGAAGTAATTCATGGTGGCAAGAACTTTGGGGTACGGGGTCAAAAGAGCCCCTCTTCTTGCTCACTTAAAATGACGTAAGGAGAGGTTTCGGATGACACTTGTCATCCCCGCGTCTCACGCGTCAGCAGACGTTGCTCACTCCTCTGAGACGGCTTGGAGCCAATTGCGATCAGCTCCAAACAACTTTGACCTGCTGACAATGCCCACATATTGGCCGTGCCAGGGCAGTTCATGGTTGACTTAGACTTCAAGTTGTCTAGACTCCCTTTGAAATCTGGCGGGGGTCAAAAGGCCTCGCCGATGAAGAAGTAGATGCCGCGGCCCTCGCGGGTGTAGGCGACATCGAGGCGCGTGTAGATGTCCTTCTCGGGGAAGATGAGGAAGCGGAGGCCGGCCCCGCCAGTGGGCAGAAATTCCTGCCATGAGAACGCGTGATCGTCGCCGTAGACCTGGCCGGCGGCGAGGAAGGCACTGGCGCCGAGGCGCTTCGAAAAGGAGAACGGTAAGATGCGGTACTCGACCTGGGCGGCGAGCAGATTGCGGTCGCGGTAGCGGCCGAGGTAGTAGCCGCGCATGAGGCTCTCCCCGCCCATCTGGCTGAGCATGTTGAACGGCGCCTCGCCAGAGGTGAACTGGCCGTAGAGCTGGGCCGCGAGAACCGTGTTTTCCCGCAGTGGCCTGTAAATCCGGTTGTCGACGATGTAGGAAGTGAAATTGAATTCGCTGCCCGTCCCATAGCGCAGGAAGGCCCACTCGCTGTAGAGTCCCTCGCGCGGGTTCATGGCGTTGTGGATGTTGTCGTACAGCACGCCCAATCCTATGCCGAGGTTGCGCGACCCATGGCTGCCCACGGTCGGTCGGACGAAATCCGCTGCGGAGT
>CALKHD010000180.1 GCA_938092195.1 uncultured Flavobacteriales bacterium
AATGGGACAAGCGAGAAGAAGCCACGTTCTGGATTTTGTCTTGGATGGCCACCCGACCCCCATGGCGAATCAGCCTTCAGACCCACAAGTACATCGGCATCCCTTGACAGATGGCAGCTGAGCTGGATCAGCTGGCCTGCCTGACTCAAGCCGACAACCAGTCCACCCCTTTCTCCCCTTGACGAAGCCACTCCAAGGTCTGCTCTTCTCTTGAGCCTGGCTCTGGGCGAAAATCATAGGCCCAATTGGCTTGGGAAGGCAGGCTCATCAGAATGCTCTCGGTCCGTCCGCCCGACACCAATCCAAAACGTGTCCCCCTGTCGTGGACCAAGTTGAATTCGACATAGCGACCACGCCGCAATCCCTGCCACTGCTTCTCGAGAGGAGAGAACGGACGATCCACAAAAGCCTGAGCGCGCCTCTGGTATATGCCTGAGTAGGCGCTGGCAAGCGCCACACAAAACGCCAATGCTGAATGTGGATCTGCGTCTCCGTCGCGTCCCAGATGATCGAAGAAAATTCCGCCAACACCACGGGACTCTCCCCGATGGGGGCTGTAAAAATATCGGTCTGCCCAAGGCTTGAATGCAGCGTAATCTGCTACGTCATGGGCATCGCACACCGACTTTAAATCTGCGTGAAAAGCACGGGCCTCCTCTGGCAAGATGTAATGGGGCGTCAAGTCAATTCCTCCACCAAACCACCACGTGCCATCGTCCAAGGAGAAATACCGAACGTTCATATGAATGATGGGAACGTGCGGATTGAGCGGATGCAGAACACTGGAAACGCCAGTGGCCGCGAACCGGGTCGCTTTGGTTTGAAGCTGCTCCTGTAAGGCTGGTCCCACATCACCTTCAACCGCCGAAAAATTCAACCCTCCTTTCTCAATCACCTGACCTTGGGAAAACGCACGAGTGTCTCCACCGCCACCGCCTGGTCGGTCCCAAGCGTCCCGCGTGATGGTGAGCCCTCCATCAAAAGAAGCGATTGCGGCCACTTGCTCATCCTGAACAGCCCGAAAGGCCTGCTGAACGTGCTGAAGAAATTCTGAAGTCATCGGTTAGGTAGTCAACACCCTCATGGCGCTTGCGGTTCAGTCCTTTCCGCCTTGCCGTTCTGGCGCTCTAACTGGACCCACCTCATGTCGTTTTGCTGCAGGAGCCGAACGTATCCGTTGACCAACCCAGACCCTGGACCAAAGGCGGCTTCCCAACGGAATGGATGGTGGTGGCCATCCTGAACACCCAATGGACGCAACAAGAGCTCCCCTGCTGCGATCCGCTCTGGCCAGTCTCGCCCATGTCCCGCGGTCCAACCCACCGCTTCTCTCAGCAAATCATGGGTCAACCACGCATATTTCGTGGGCGCTGACCCGCGCAAAAGAGCCAACTGCCTGGCCAGTCCAGCGTATGCGCTGTCCGACATACAGCCTCCCGATATGGAGTCGGGTCGATCTCCCCCTCCGTCGACGACCGTCAACTGAACGCGCTCACAAAATGCCGGATCCAAGAACTCAAAGTCACGCCAGCTTCCGTCGGTGTAAAGCACAAAATCCATGGAGTCACCCAGTTGGATTTCGGTTTGAAGAACTCCGGCAAACGAACGACTGGCCTTGCCTCCTGGCGCCACCAGTACATTGCGTCGCACATCGGTCAGGGAGTCACGAAGAGAGCCCAAACCCCTGGAACTCACCGCCACCTCAACGAATGCGGTGAGGCTGTCGGCTTCGCAATCCATCCACCCTTGGCGCAACCCATCTTCAGCATGGATGTTTCGAATGTCTCCGCTGGACAGCATCATCACCCTTTCTCCCCTATGCCTTTGAAGAACCAGGGCAGCCAAGGCTTCCATTTTGTTCGAAGGCTGGACAAATGGGAAGAGCAGTCCTGGGGCTTTTCGCACCAATTGAGCGCCCAAATCAGTGATGGCCAAATGAACGGCCCCTTGAACCCCGGGCCATGTCCTGACCTCTTTGAAGGAGGAGCGCCGAAGTGGCCCCACCACGATGTCCGCTGGCCGCTCAGCAAAAAACACATCCTCAGGCGTGCACTTCAGCTGACCAGACGTGTCTAAGCCAGAATCCAGAAAACGCACATCGCAATGCGCGCCCAACCATCGACCTGTGTCCAATGCCAGCCGCACGCCAGCCATACAATCCATGGCAATTTCCCGCAATCTCAGCGCTTGTCGATCCAAGCTGTCCTCCCCGGCCGAAAACGGCAGCATCACGGCAATTTTCAGAGTGTCCACTGGCCATGTGGCAGGAACCGGCCTTTGCCTGGGCTCTGCTTGATTTTCTTCGGGGTCGAATTCAGGAGAGACCAGGGAGGACTGAACATCTGGCACCACCTGCCCGGCTACCCCACCTTCTGGATGGACAGCAGGCTTTGCCGATGGAGAGGGAATTTCTGGTTTGGTTGCCTTTGGAATGCGCAAAACATCGCCCTTGCGAATTCCCGATTCTGCCCACCGGTTCAGCTCAAAAAGGGCGTTGACGTCTACACCATACTCCCGTGCAATGCCAAAAGCCGTTTCCTTTCGCTGGACTTTGTGGGTCACTTCAGGCTGCGCCCACAACACGGTCGTCCAAAGGCAGACCATGCAAAACAGCAACCTCAATGCGGATGACTTTACTCCCATTCGATCGTGGCTGGCGGCTTTGAGCTGATGTCATACACCACGCGATTGATGCCCCGCACTTTGTTGATGATCGCGTTGGACACCTCGGCCAAAAACGCATGGGGAAAATCGACCCAGTCGGCCGTCATTCCATCAGTAGAGCTCACAGCCCTTAAGGCTACAGCTTGCTCATACGTGCGCTCATCGCCCATCACCCCAACACTCTGAACAGGCAGCAAAATGGTACCCGCTTGCCAAACCCGGTCGTAATGGCCATGCTCACGAAGCTTGTCGACCCAAATGCGGTCTGCGTTCTGAAGGAGCTGGACTTTCTCTTCGGTCACCTCGCCAAGAATCCGAATTCCAAGGCCGGGACCCGGAAAAGGATGTCTGCCTAGCAAATGGGCATCCAAGCCCATTTCTCGACCTACGCGGCGAACCTCGTCTTTGAACAACATCCTGAGAGGCTCGACGACTTCGAGCTTCATGAAGTCTGGCAAGCCCCCCACATTGTGGTGCGACTTGATGGTGGCACTGGGCCCTCCAGTGGCAGATACGCTCTCAATGACGTCTGGGTATATGGTGCCTTGACCCAACCACTTGACCCCATCCAGCAGTCCGCTTTCTTCATCGAACACATCGATGAAGGTGGCACCAATGGCCTTCCTTTTTCCTTCTGGATCCGAAACACCGGACAAGGCCTTGTAAAACCGATCGGCCGACCGAACGCCTTTGACATTGAGACCCATGCCCTCATATCCTTCGAGAACCTCTTCGAACTCGTGCTTGCGCAGCAATCCGTTGTCCACGAAAATGCAATAGAGCTGATCTCCAATGGCGCGATGCAACAGCATGGCAGCCACGCTGGAATCCACACCCCCACTGAGCCCCAAAACCACCCGATCTTGACCCAGCTTTTGCTTGAGGTCCTCAACAGTGGTGTCCACGAAATGAGCGGGTGTCCAATCTGCGGAGCAAGCACAAATCCCATGAACAAAATTCCGAAGCAGGGTTAACCCCTCCTCGCTGTGGTAGACTTCTGGGTGAAACTGGATGCCCCAAGTGGGCTCTCCCTGGAATGCAAACCCAGCGTACTTCACATCTGCTGTTGAGCAGGTGATTTTGGTTTGGTCGCCGGCACCTTGAATGGTGTCACCG
>CALKHD010000181.1 GCA_938092195.1 uncultured Flavobacteriales bacterium
TCTTCAATCACGAAGATGTCTCCGCCAGCATTTTCAAGGCGGGCTTCTCCACCCGCTTCGGAGTAGGTGAACTCTTCTCCATAGTAGTTGGCATAAACGCCCCCTTCTTCCATCTCAGCACAGAGGCCTGGGAAAACATGGCCTGCGATGAGATCACCCAAAATTTCTTGTGTGAGTGTGTTGAGGTTGTATCCAGCCTCATCCCAAGCACTGTTGCTGGGCAAGAAGATGGAACCGCATTCCGTCTGCTCAGCAGAGGGGACAACAAGGTCACCCAGGCCGATCATGATCAGTGCACTGATCAAGTCATCTGAAGGAGATTCCAACGCAGTTTCGAGAAGAGATGCAGAACTGTCGACAGCAGCACCGTCAGCCAATGCAACTTCAATCGCTCCACCCTGTGGAGTCAATGATTCGTCCTCATCACAAATTTCGTCTCCGTCCAAATCGTTCAAGCAATCTCCAGCACAATCGACATAGTCAGCGCCGTAGAGATCAATGGGGTATTGACAAGGGCCTGCGTCCGTAGCAAATGGATTGTAGTTGCAGGCCTCTTCTTCTTGACAGCCTACGATTTCGAACGGATCACAAGTTCCGTCTCCGTCTGTGTCTGCGAGGCACTCACCATCGCAGTCATAGCCTTCGTCTGCATAGTCGCAAGAACCCGCATCCGTGGCTGTCGCATCATAGTTGCAAGCGGTGTCATCTTGACAGCCCACAATCTCGTCCTCGTCACAAACCTGGTCGTTGTCAGAATCGTTGTAACACTGTCCGTCACAATCGAGGTTGGTGATGCCATTGTTGACGTCAACCGGGTATTCGCACAGGCTGTTGTCGGTGTCTGTATAGTCCCCTGCGTTGCAAGCGGTCTCGTCGGTACAACCGGCTGACTCGTCCTCATCACAAACGCCATCCTCGTCTGCGTCATTCAGGCAAGCTCCGTCACAATCGACGTAGTCAATGCCAAACTCATCGATCGGATAGGTACAAGAACCATTGTCGTCTGTTGCGGAAGAGCTGTAGTTGCATGCTGCTTGATCTGTACAACCAGCCACCTCGTTTTCATCGCATACATCATCTCCATCAGAGTCATTCAAGCAAGCGCCATCACAATCAACGATGTTGTTTGGATACCCATCAGGATACGTGCATGTGCTGTTGTCAGTGTCCGTGAAGGGGCCGTTGTTACACGCCTCTGGATCTGTACAACCAGCGCTTTCGTCTTGGTCACAGATGTTATCTCCGTCTGCGTCATTGTCGACAATGATGCCGTCTTCGCAAGTCTGGCAGATGCCATCCAAGAAAGTGCAACCTCCATCATCGATGGTCGCAGTGTCGTCATAATTACAGGCTGTGACGTCTGTGCAGCCGGCACATGAGGTGAATTCACATGAACCATTGTCGTCTGTGGCAAGAGGGTTGTAGTTACAGGCACCGCTGTCCTGGCAACCGGCAATCTCGTCTTCGTCACAAACCTGGTCGTTGTCTGAATCGTTGAGGCAATTGCCATCACAATCCAAGCCTGCTTCAGCAAACTCACATGTTCCAGCATCTGTAGCCTCTGGGTTGTAGTTGCACGCTAGCTCGTCTTGACAACCGACCACTTCGTCCTCATCACAAGTACCGTCGGAGTCGGAGTCGTTCAAACAGGCACAATCGCAATCCACGTTCGCTGCGCCATCGCAGAGGTCTGCCGGATAGAGGCAAGAACCATCATTCACGGTAGCCTCCGCATTGTAGTTACAAGCATCTGGAGCATCGCACCCCTCGACTGGACCACCTGCGCCGAAGTAGAAGGTGTCGCGGAACTCGTCTCCACCGTCGCCGTTGATGAAGACTTGGATGTACATCTGACCGCTGAGTTCACCAGTGGTGGTGAATTGACCGGCCAACACTTTAAGATCGTCTCCGGCCACACCGTTGGCGTCTCCGTTCAAGGCGTACCAAGCTCCACCAATGCCGTCATCAATGGAAATGTTGCCACCTGCAAGGCCGGCTCCCGGATCGAAGTTGGTCAACCAAGGGTTGTCATTGGATTGAACCGTACTTACGTTGGCTTCGCCAGCGCCAGCATTGGGCGCACCCTCCAAACCAATGGTCACCCAACTGTCATATGCCAAGTCCGGATATACCGGGAAGAGCACGCTGTTGATGCCGTTTGGCGTTCCAGCTCCCAAAATTGCGTGGTAGAAGTTGGTCGTTGTATTCACCAACGTTGGGTTTGTGGCATCACCAGAGACAGAGGACATGAAGTCTCCGGCATTGGCCATGGTGATGAAAACCCTGGTGGTGCTGTACCCCGTGAGGTCAACGACTCCCAAAGCACCTACGAGAAGACCGATGTCTTCCGCAACCACTTCTGTCTCCAGGCCGTAGCCTTCAGGAGCAGGCGCGGAATTGATGGCGACTTGCTGTTGGGAAAAAAGAACGGAAACGCAGCAAAAAATGGCTGCTACCAGTGTGATGGACTTGGACATTTTGTCAAGCAATTTGGTTAACGTGGATTGGTATCCTCAGAAAAGGATGATGTGAATTTAGCCTATCTCTTGCGTATTATCATCAACGCTCACAAACTGCAACCCGAGAATTTGACGCTAATATTATTTTTCGTCTTCTCTTTTTATCGTTTCGTCGAATTTTATGCCCATTGCCCCGCTCTTGTATAATACTGGCCCGGGTAAGAATCCACTGACACTGCTGAATCCTGCAACATCAAATTCCCTGATCGGATTGGGCGCACTATCCTCAAGTTTTGTATACATTTGCCGCCCTCTACCGGTACCATAGCTCAGGTGGTAGAGCAATGGATTGAAAATCCATGTGTCCCTGGTTCGAATCCAGGTGGTACCACAACCAACAGGCGGACTTAGGTCCGCTTGTTTTGTTTTAGACATTTGAGCATGTTTCCAGAAGATCTCGACCTCCAGCTGCACGACCTCCTGCACTGGATTGATGCCACAAGGCCCACACGAATCGCTGTGATCATGGACCGAAACACGGAAAAGCATTGCCTTCCGCTATTGACACCCCTGCTCCCGCCTCACTCCGAATTTTTATGCATGTCCGTTGTCGGCGAACCCGTCAAGTCCATTGAACACGCCCTGGCTTTGTGGACTCAGCTCGATCATGCGGGGTTTGACAGGAACAGTGTCCTGATCGGCTTGGGCGGCGGAACCATCACTGACCTCACAGCATTTGTGGCGAGCACTTATCTAAGGGGAATTCCGTTTTGGTTGATCCCCACAACACTGCTCGGCATGGTGGATGCCGCCATTGGAGGAAAGACCGGCATCAACCTCGCGGGTGGCAAAAACAGAATTGGCACGTTCCAAACTCCCACTGGGATCAGCATCAACCCTCACTTTCTTCAGTCTCTGCCCCATCGACAAATGGCTGCTGGCTGCGCTGAACATGCCAAACACCTCTTGATATCAGGGGCAATCGATGGCCTTGAAGAGACACTCAATACCTTCTTGAAAGAAGGTGCCTCTGCAGAGGAGCTGGGAGATGCCATTCTGCAGTCCGTGGGAATCAAGGCTCATTTCGTCTCCGAAGACCTGACTGAACGAAACGGAATCAGGAAAACCTTGAATTTTGGCCACACCGCTGGTCACGCTCTCGAGTCATGGGCGATGGAGGAAAACCAAGACATCCTTCACGGCGAAGCTGTGGCTTGGGGCATGCAAGTGGCCCTTAAAATCAGCGCCAGCTTCACCGCCGAAGACGGGGGTGACCAAGGGGAACTTTTGAAGGCACTCAGCGTCTTAAAGGCCAATTTTCCCGCCCCCACTTCCATTCCTGAACCTGAAGTTTTGTGGCCCTGGATGACCAAGGACAAAAAGAACCACGGCGGCAAAGTCCAGATGGTTTTGTTGTCCCAGCCGGGAAAGGCCCGCTGTGACGTGCAGGTCAATTTTGAACAGTTTCGGGATGCCGTCTTAGCATGATGGGTGTTGACGTCTTCAAGTGCGGAAAATCCATCGCGAAGGGTGTTGCCTTAATTTCGCCTTATGGAAGCCACCATCCGTGACGTAGCGGACCTGCTTGAAGGTCAAATAGAAGGGGCACCAGAAGGACTTTTAACCGGTTTTGCTGGCATTGAAGATGCCGAGGCAGGTCAATTGACCTTTCTGTCCAACCCTTCCTACGAGCCTCACCTCTACACCACGCGCGCATCTGCTGTGCTCATTGCCAGCACCCAGAAACTGACCTCTGCGCTGCAGCCTGGGACGGCATTGATTCGTGTGGAAGATCCTTATGCGTCTATGGCCAAATTGATGCAAGCCTTCTCGGCAGCGACAACAGACGAAACCACAGATCAAAACAGCATTCACCCCACCGCCGTCATTCACCCAGAGGCCATCTTGGGCAAAGGGGTCACCATTGAGGCATTTTGCTTTGTCGGCGCAGGTGCCAAAATTGGAGACCGCGTCACCCTCGCTCCAGGCGCCATGGTGGGAGAGTCTTCTGTCATTGGCTCGGGTTGTCGGTTGGACATGCGCAGCATCGTTGCGCACAATTGCGTGCTCGGCGAGAATTGCATTTTACAATTGGGGGCCACCATTGGCGCAGACGGATTTGGATTTGCTCCGACCCATGCTGGCTTCGAAAAAGTTCCTCAACTGGGGAATGTCGTGCTGGGCAATGGATGTGAAATTGGTGCGGGCACACACATCGATCGAGCGACACTCGGGTCCACCGTGTTGGGTCAAGGCGTGAAACTGGACAACCTCATCCAAGTGGCACACAATGTTCAAATTGGAGACCACACCGTCATTGCCGCACAAACGGGCATCGCTGGCTCCACCACCATCGGGGCGCGGTGCATGATTGGAGGACAAGTGGGCATCAACGGCCACATTAAAGTCGCCGACGGCACCAAAGTGGCGGCAAAGAGTGGAATTACCGCCAGTGTCACGCAACCCGACCAAGTCTTACAAGGGAACCCCGCCCAACCCATTCGGGAGCATCAAAAGATGCAACTTGCACTTCGGAAAATCGCCCGTGAATTTGCGGCCCGTCAGCCACAAACCTCCGGAACACGAAACACAGCGCAAAGCGCCTGAACCATGTCGAACTCTACCCCATCCGGTTCATTCCAAACCGCAGCAATCCGCAGCGACAAACAGCACACGCTCAAAGGGAGCTTTACCGTAGAAGGAATCGGACTTCATACAGGGCAACCCACCCGATTGACCCTGCACCCTGCGGAAGAGAACCACGGCTATGTCTTTCAAAGGGCGGACTTGGATGACTCGCCTAAAATCCCTGCAGATTGCGACCTGGTGGTGGAAACCCGCCGAGGAACCACCCTGGAAAAAGGGGGAGCACGGGTTTACACCACAGAGCACATCCTCGCCGCCCTATACGGATGCGGCATCGACAATGTCCTCATTGAGATGGACGGACCCGAGGTCCCCATTCTCGATGGAAGCAGCTGGCCCTTTGTGGCCCACATCGAACAAATTGGTGCCGTTGAGCAAACAGCCGATCGCCATTTCTTAACCTTGAATGACACCATCACTCAAGACGATGGAGAGGGGGTGGAAATGCTGGCTGTGCCTACAGTGGAGGATGAATTTCGGGTGACCGTCATGGTGGACTACCACAGTCCCATTTTGGGAACGCAACACGCCAGCATGTATCACTTGGGACAATTTGTTCCTGAAATCAGCCGCTGCAGAACCTTTGTTTTCCTGAAAGAAGTCAAGTCCCTTTTGGAACAAGGACTGATCAAAGGTGGAGACCTCGACAATGCCATCGTTCTTGCAGAACGCGAATACGACCAGGCGGAGTTGAATTCCATTGCGGACATGGCGGGCAAGCAAAACCTCAAGGTGGAGCCCGGAAAGATTGGGGTGCTCAACAACACCGCTCTTCAACATGAAAATGAGCCCGCCAGACACAAGCTTTTGGACATCATTGGAGACTTGGCCCTCACGGGGTGCTTCATTCGCGGTCACATCTTGGCCGCCCGTCCGGGACACGCGGGAAATGTAGCATTTGCTCAAAAGTTGAAGCGCATGAAGAATGCCGCTCAGGGCATTCCTCAATACGACCCCACCGAGGCACCGGTTTTCGACATCCACGACATCGAACGCTTGCTCCCCCACCGGTATCCGTTTTTGCTGGTCGACAAAGTGATTGCGCGAACCGACGACAGCATTGTCGGCCTCAAGAATGTGACCATGAATGAGCCCTTCTTCCAAGGGCACTTCCCAGGGAACCCCGTGATGCCCGGTGTTCTTCAAATTGAAGCCATGGCGCAAGTGGGTGGGATCTTCGCCTTGAGTGGCGTGGAAAACCCTGAAGAGTGGTCTACATACTTTATGAAGATTGACAACGTTCGGTTCAAGCAGAAAGTCGTGCCCGGTGACACCGTCCTCTTCCAATTGAAATTGGCCAGCCCCATCCGGCGAGGCCTGGTCCACATGACGGGCAAGGCTTTTGTGGGCGGCAAAGTGGTCTCCGAGGCCGAAATGCTCGCTCAAATCATCCGAGACCGCGAACCCACCACAACGTCCGCATGAACATGACCACCCCCACCGAGGGCATCTCAAACATGGCGGCCATCCACCCCAAGGCCCAAATCGGGGAGGGGGTTACCATCAGTCCTTTCTCGACGATTGCAGCCGACGTGGTCATTGGAACTGGGACCTGGATTGGTCCCAACGTGACCCTATTGGACGGAACCCGAATCGGGGCCAATTGTCGGATTTTCCCTGGGGCAGTCATTGGCGGCATTCCCCAAGACCTCAAGTTCGCTGGGGAGCACACCACTGCCGAGATTGGGGACCACACCACGATTCGAGAATGCTGCACCATCAACCGCGGCACCACCGATCGGATGTACACCCGTGTTGGATCCCACTGTCTTTTGATGGCTTATACCCACATTGCGCATGACGCGGTTGTCGGGGACCATTGTGTGTTGGCCAACTGCGCCAGCATTGCAGGACACGTCACCATTGAAGACTGGGTAATCATTGAAGGCGTCGTGGCCGTTCAACAATTCGTTCGCATCGGAGAGCATGCCTTTGTCGCAGGCGGATCTTTGGTCAGAAAGAACGTCCCGCCATTTGTCAAGGTCGCAAGGGAACCCTTGAGCTACATCGGCGTCAATGCCATCGGCCTCAGAAGACGAGGGTTTCCAGATGAATTTGTCCGTGCCGTAGAAGACATCTACCGCACCCTCTACATCACCGGAGGAAACATGTCTAAGGCGATCAAGGTGGCAGAACTTGAGCTTCCTGTGAGCGATGCCAAGGGCATCATTCTGGATTTCATCCGCGCTTCTGACAAAGGCATTGTTCGGGGTCCTTTTTGAATGAAACCGCCCATGTATCTTTCTTTAAGGGTGGAAGGACTCGGCAAACGCCACGGCAAAAACTGGATTTTTCGGAACCTCAACTTCGACGTTGAAGCCGGCGATTCTTTGGCTCTCTTGGGGGCCAATGGCAGCGGTAAATCGAGCCTGTTGCGAACCCTGTGCGCATTTGACCCCATCAGTGAGGGCAACATACAGTGGACCACAAATGGAGGAGACTCACCGCGGGAACACGTTCCTGGCTTGGTCTCTTATTGCGCGCCCGATCAATCTTTGATTCCAGACTTGACCGTCTTGGAGCACATCGCCTTTCACTTTGAGTTCCGTCAGCCCTGTGCCAACACCTCGGCAGAAGACACATTGGAATTGGCCTTGCTCCAGAACAAAGGTCAGGTTCGGGTGCGCAACTTGAGCTCCGGAATGCGCCAAAGGCTTTCCCTATCACTGGCCTTCTCTACCCTGTCTTCCGCCGTGTTCCTGGATGAACCCACCTCTCACTTGGACGAAAATGGACGGCGTTGGTTCCAGGACTTGATGTCCAAAAGAAGGGATGGACGAACCCTGATTGTGGCCTCCAATCACAATGGAGATGAGTACCCGAAGGGCACTCAGTCCATTGTACTTCAGCCATAACCCCTCCACTTTTTTTCGATTTTATTTTGCTGTTAATCAGCTATTTACACTCATTCCTTGTGAAATTCATGGCCAAATTGTAACCACAGAAGACAAGCCGGCGTAGAGATTGACGAATCCACAAACATCTCATTATGATTCGCACATCTTTCTTTTCCCTGGCCCTTCTCGGCCTCCTCTTCTCAAACGTCGCTCTCGCAACGCCCTCCAATGGTGAAATCCAATGCAAGGTGGAGCAAGACGAAGTCACCACTGCCTTGTTTCTCCAAGGCATGCTCACCCAAACTTACCGGGCCTGTTCAAAGGGCTCCATTGCCAGTCTGGACGTGGTTGCAGCCGTTGAATTCAATGGCGGTTATGTCAGCGTGGCCATCATGGATGAAAACAACATCCTCCGCGCCATCAAGACGTTCACAGCCGACAACTACAACGGCACCAGTATGTATCTGGACAACTTGGCGATTCCTACGCTTCGCAACAACACCTTCTACATTGTGATCAAGACCTTCGATGGTTCTTCATGTATCCTGCCATGCACGGACAACGAAGACATGTTCGTTGGCGAAATGAAGGTGGGATCGACCGCCGAAAGCAAGAATCTGAAGTTCACTTCAGCATTTCGCGGGGCTTCCTCCAACCTGCAGAATGCCGATGGTTCACGTGGCAACAGTGATGAAGCTGGTCACACCAGCGCTCATTCACGTGTCGCCGCCTCACTCGACTTGACGGTGGAGGGCGATTGCAGCTCTGCCCAGCGCAAGAGCACAGGCGTGTTGAATTTTGAAAGCGAAACCGTTATTCAAATGTTCAAGGCTTGCGACCGTGGCCGCATCTCACAGATCAAACTGGCTGTTCCCTTTGTGGAGCCAGGCTACAATTTCGAATACGCCTTGATGCGTGCCGATTACACACCCATCGCCGGTGGTGAATTCAACCATGAAAACACAACCGATGGAGAGTTGCTTCTGACTTTTGACGAAGGCTCAGTGCGCAAAGACGAAGCCGTGTTCTTGAAAATCGTTTGTCCTGCAGGGGCCCGAATGGCTGTCCTGGCTGATGGATCTTCTGATTCATCCTTTGGCCGCCTTTACGTCGATGGACAAGCCACCCCGTTCAATATGGCCATGGCTGCTGGATTGAATGCAGCCACTGCCAGCCATGTTCAAGGCACATCAGAGGGCCGCGACGACATCCAAGTGGGAATTTATCCTGTTCCATTCGGCGATGTGCTGAACGTTTCTATCCGTGGCGCTTTGGTTGAAGGAGCCCTTCTTCAACTGCTGGATCATCAAGGCAAGCCATTGCAGCAGCGTTACCTCGCTGGTGGCTCCTTGGACAAGCCGCTTCGTTTGAATGATTTGTCTTCCCTGCGTCCCGGCCTCTACACCATTCGTTTGGTGAGCGGTGACCACGTGGTGACCAAGCGCATCCTCAAGGGATAAGAAAAATAGATGTTCGTTCAAAGGGCTGTCTCCGCAAGGAGGCGGCCCTTTGTGTTTTGCGGCCCTTTCTTCAAGAGCGGTGGGCTGGCCGAAGCAAATCAAAGACGGTTTTTACCGGGGCGAAAGTGGCAGAATCAACCTCTACAAACACGGAATTCCACCTTCCCATGGCGCCATTCCACAAGCCTGGATGCTCCAAGGCCCGCAGCGGGCGACCGCGGTGCGATTTGGACACCACAAAATCACGCCTGGCATCAATGAACTCAGGCAAAGGATAGGGATGTCCACTGGCATCGTGAATGGCGCACACCAAATCCACAGGATTGAAGTGGGTGGCGCGGGCCACACAATCTCGCGCAGACGGGTCGGCCATGTTCATTTCTGCAGACTCCACCACTTGGGCGCGCAACTTGCCCTGGTCATCTCGAATCCAGAAAGGCCCTCCCCCAGGTTCTCCTTCATTTCTGACCATCCCCGCCACCAACAATGGCCGATCCAATGCCTCCCTGAGCGATTCAAGGTCTGAAGGCGGACGGTCCATGGGGTGCAGGGGGCCATTCTTCAACCAGGCCTTCGCCAGCTGAACATCGCCGGCCTCCAGCGCATTCAACGCCACAATGCGACCTTGGTCCAACTGGTCCGCCAGTCCCAACAAGGCCCTCCGCCACGGAAGCACATCTCCAAGGGCCGAGGTCGGACGAACATTGTCGATGTTTTTGATGCTCACCAATGCCCCAG
>CALKHD010000182.1 GCA_938092195.1 uncultured Flavobacteriales bacterium
TCATCTGAAGCATCTTGGATGCGTGGTTGATGATTTGATCGCTCGCCAAAACCGCGAAATTCCAAGTCATGAACTCCACAATGGGTCGAAGGCCGTTCATGGCTGCTCCCACAGCGATGGCGCTGAATCCCAGCTCGCTGATGGGCGTATCGATCACGCGATCAGACCCGAATTCCTCCAACATTCCTTTGGAGGCTTTATAGGCTCCGTTGTACTCAGCGACTTCTTCACCAAGAAGGAATACACGGTCGTCTCGACGCATTTCTTCGCTCATGGCCTCACAAACGGCCTCGCGATATTGAATGGTGCGCATGCTGCTTTGGTTCTTTCAGGATTAGCGGCGCAAAGATACGCTTTCGAAAGTGAGTTGATTTAGGCTTGGGATGGGGTGGCCGCCCGGCTTTAACTTCGCGTCCTCGAAGACTGGGACAAAGTCCCCCACCTTCAATGAAAAGGCATGGAATTTCTTGTTTGCATCAGTAAAGCCCCAGACACCACAACGCGCATCGCGTTTACCGAGGGCGACACCCGCTTCAATGAGGAGGGGGTTCAATTTATAGTCAACCCCTATGACGAGTGGTACGCTCTGGTGCGCGCCCTTGAATTGGTGGAATCCCAAGGAGGCAAAGTCGTGATCGCTTCCGTTGGTGGAGCCGACTGCGACCCGATTCTGCGCAAGGCTTTGGCCATCGGCGCGCACGAAGCTGTGCGCATTGATGCCCATCCAGAAGATGCAGGTCAAGTCGCTGCGGAATTGGCCCATTACGCCAAAGACAAGGGATTCGATGCCATACTCTGCGGTAAGGAGACCATTGACCACAACAGCAGCGCGGTGCCAGCCATGATGGCGGAGCACTTGGACATGCCTTGCATCGCTTTGGCCACCTCCCTGAACTACGAAGGCGACCAAGCGGTGGTCACTCGTGAGACGGCCAATGGCGTGGAGAAAGTGGGGGTAAAAGGCCCGTTTGTTCTCAGTGCCGCCAAAGGCATGGCAGAGCAGAGGATTCCCAACATGCGCGGCATCATGGCTGCACGTTCTAAGCCACTTCAAGTGGTGCCTGCACAGGGCGCTTCGGCAGGAACCACCATTGATCGTTTTGCCCTGCCTGAAGAAAAAGCTGGCGTGAAGTTGATTGACGCCGACAACCCGTCCGAACTCGTCCGATTGCTTCGTGAAGAAGCGAAGGTCATCTGAACCCCCAAAGAGCATTGAACATGAAGTGCATCGCATTCATCCAAACCAAGGGTGGTCAAGCCACCAAAGCCAGCCTTGAAGCTGCTGGTCTCGGCGCCAGCATGGGAGAAACCGTCGCCGTTGTCTCCGGAGACATCGAGGGAGACGCCGGACTTGGCGCAGTAGGCGTTGGGCGCATTCTCCAAGGCCCAGGTCATTTAGACGACAGCCAGTTGGCCCGCCTTGTCTCTGCAGCTGCAGATCAAGAGGAGGCCCAAGTGGTGGTGTGCGCTCAGGATCATCTGGGCAAAGCCGTCGCTGGAAGGGTGGCTGTTCGGTTGAACGCCGGACTGGTCGCAGGCATCACGTCTGTCCCAAGTGGCGACGTCTACACCCGAAATGTCTTCAGCGGCAAAGCCATGGCCCACGTCAAAGGCACGACCGACAAACTGGTTGTGACGACCACACCCAATGCCATCGGAATGCCAGAGCCCACTGGCGCTTCTGCCTCAGTCTCTGCATTTGCTCCCGAATTGGGTCAAAGCAAAGTGGAGGTTCTGGAAGAAGCCAAGCCCGACACAGGAAACAGAGCCCCCCTTCCCGAAGCGGAACTTGTTGTTTCTGCCGGTCGCGGCCTGAAAGGCCCCGAAAACTGGGGCATTGTTGAGGACTTGGCCGACAGTCTTGGCGCCACAACTGCTTGCTCACGTCCAGTATCAGACATCGGCTGGAGACCGCACCACGAACACGTGGGGCAAACTGGAATCACCATTCGACCCAACTTGTACATCGCCATCGGAATTTCAGGGGCCATCCAACACTTGGCTGGCGTGAACAGCAGCAAGGTCATTGTCGTCATCAACAAAGATCCAGAAGCCCCCTTCTTCAAGGCGGCCGACTACGGAATTGTTGGCGATGCCTTTGAAGTTGTCCCCAAGTTGACCGAAGCCTTCAAAGCACTCTGATACAAACGCCTACCTTCAGGCCTGGACGACCATGAAAAAGTCTCTGCTCGCGGTATACAACATCAAGCCAAACGGCACCACCTCTGGCGCCTACAGCCTTGTGCTTGAAGAAGTCCAAGGCAAGAAGCGCA
The DNA here is from genome assembly GCA_938092195.1 of uncultured Flavobacteriales bacterium. GTDB lineage: Bacteria > Bacteroidota > Bacteroidia > Flavobacteriales_D > Sanyastnellaceae > UBA8752. The sequence goes on from CALKHD010000182.1 coordinate 2,274, forward strand.
AGTTACCGATTGTCATTGGCAGAAATGAAGCGGAGTCCATTGCCATGAAGTTGGAAAACATGATGCCCAGCCGCCCGCTGACGCATGATTTGCTCCAAAACGTGGTGGGCAGTTTTGGCATCGCTGTGACCGAAGTGGTCATCTATGACTTGGTGGAAGGCATCTTCTTTGCTCGGCTTCACTGCGACCTAGATGGCACCATTCAGACCGTTGATGCCCGGCCATCCGACGCTGTGGCACTGGCTGTGCGTTTTGGCTGTCCCATTTTTTGCGAGCAAAAGGTCATGGAGGCGGCGGCTGTTGACCCCGAGGGCGAGGAACAGATGACCCCCATGCCCGAGGAAAATCCAGAAGACCCCTTTGGACTGGAAGACCCCGTGGACCCGGGTGAAAACCT
>CALKHD010000183.1 GCA_938092195.1 uncultured Flavobacteriales bacterium
CACAGGTTCCACGATGGCGCTCAACTGACCGAACCAAAAGGACCGCCCACGGGAAACCCCTTGGCGCCTCAGGGGCATGCTCACGGCAATTCCCTCCGGAAAGTTTTGAATGCCAATGCCCAGCGCAAGCGCGATGGCCCCACCAATGGTGGCCCCTTCGATGCCCGCCGCTGCTCCGCCAAACATCACCCCCACAGCCAGGCCTTCAGGGATGTTGTGCAGGGTGATGGCCATCACCAACAGAGTCGTTCTGTGCCAATCGGTTTGCGGCCCCTCGGCTTCGCTGCGGTCAAAATTGATGTGGAGGTGCGGCGTCAATTTGTCCAACGCAAACAAAAACAGAGCCCCCACCAGAAAGCCTATGGCTGCTGGCATCACCCCGGCCAAGCCCTCCTCTCCCGTCATGTCGATGGCCGGAATCAACAACCCGAAACAACTGGCTGCCACCATGACACCTCCTGTAAAGCCCAACATGCCATCCAGGATCCTGCGGTGAAGCTCCTTGAAGAAGAACACCAACGACGCACCTGCAGCCGTAAGCAGCCAAGTGAAGGTCGTCGCCATCAACGCAGCCAAAATCGGCCCTGCTTCTATGAAAAATGCCTCTATGGCTTCCATTTGCTTCTCATCTTGGGTTCAGCCCTCATCGGGCTCAGGAAAGACAATCACCGGTGTTCTGTTGTTCTGATCCACCCACAACCGAGCAGACACCGAGGGCGACATGGTTTGAAGCTCATCTTCCCCGTGCAATTGAATCTCCAAACTGCCATCGAATGCATGTCGCTTCCGAATGGTGATGCGGGTTCCAAGGGCAATGCCCAGTACACCCAAGTGGCGCAAAAACGCATCTCTTCCGTCCACAACACCCACCACAATCAACTCGAGGTCTCTGGGCGCTTCTAACAACAAGGTCCGGGCTGCCACGGACCTAAAACGCCCATTGGGCCCGGGGATGGCGTCTCCATGTGGGTCCAACTTCGGAAATCCCAAAAACGCATCCAAACGGGTGGTCAACTCCTTGCTGTCCACATGTTCCAAATCCTCGGCGATCTCATGTACCTGGTCCCAATCGAAGCCCAAGTGCTCCACCAAAAAACACTCCCAAAGTCGATGACGCCGCAAGATGTCCATGGCAATCCGCTGGCCGGATGACGTGAGGTGAACTCCGTGATAGAGTTTGTGCTCCACCCATCCCTTCTCTCCCAACTTTTTGAGCATGGCAGAGGTGCTGGCCGGAGTGGCCTCCACGCGACGGGCCAATTCCGTGGTGCTGACCTGAGGCTTGCCCTCTTCATGAAGGGACAAAATGGCCTTCAAATAATTCTCCACAGACATGGTCGGCATGGGGCAAATTTAGTCTTGCGTATTTTAATTTTTAGCCTTGCCTAAAATTTTGATCAACTGGTCTTGATTAAGTTTCGAGTCAAGACTTAAAAATCAATGAGGCAATTGATGCTCATGCGGCACGGAGAGGCCGAATCCATTTTTGACGCAAAAAGCGACCACGCCCGTTGCCTCACTGAATTCGGGAAAATCCAAACTGCCGTACAGGCCCATCGATTTGCCCCAAAGCCCAACGACACTGTGCTGGTGAGCGACGCCATGCGCACCCAGCAAACAGCTCAAATCTTGATGGACCATTGGCGCAGACATGCCCCTGAAATGGTCCCAACATTGACCCTCTCCACAAAGGCTTACCTGGCTGACTTTCAGTCTTACACGGATCTTATTGCCATGACGGACGACGACACCGCTCGCCTCTGGGTCATTGGACACAACCCCGGAATCAGCGAATTGGCCTTTCACCTGACCCATGCCTACGTCGGGATGGGGACTTCGGACATCGCAGAGATTCAACTGGATTTGAACCATTGGCTGGACATCTGCCCTTCCAGCGGCCAATTGCTTGGCCATCACCAAGGACGAACACATTAATTTGGCGGCATGGAAGCACCTGAAAAAGAACCTTTGACCTTCATGGGGATGCGGCCGTTTAGGGCCGATTTCTGGACCATCAAAAGGATCGCTGGAACAGCGGGAAGCCTCCTCTTTTTCGGGGCCCTGATTCGATTTTCTGACCTCACGGCTTATTTGATCATCTCCATCGCCCTGAGCTTCATCGGACGGCCCATTGTCCAGTTGTGCGATCGAATTCGGATCCTGGGGAAGCCGGTAGGCCCCACGGCCGGAGCCACAGTGGCCCTGACGCTGATGTTCATTGGGTTTTCATTGCTTTTGAGCTTGTTTGCTCCGCTCGTGGCTGCAGAGGCGCAGGTCCTTTCCCAACTTGATTTTGAAGGCATTGCCAGAGAACTGCGTGTGGCTGGCACAGAATTGATCCCCCTGGTCGTTCCTGAAGGCGGTTCTCCGTTTGAATGGTTGGACACCACCACCCTGGGCAAAGGGCTGGCCACATTGTTGGGCCCTAACGGCATTGGAGGCGCATTGAGCCGCCTTTTCTCTGTGGCTGGCAGTCTGGTGGTTGCTGTATTCAGCATCGCCTTCATGACCTTCTTTTTCCTGAAAGACCGACAATTGTTCCCGGGAATCCTTCATGCCTTGACCCCCGATCATCAAATGCAAAGGGTTCAGCGGGTTCTCGACAACTCTTCGCGTTTGTTGACCCGCTACTTCTTGGGACTTGCAGCGCAGGTGGCCATCATCACCACCGTGATCACCGGTGGGCTGTTTTTACTTGGGGTTCCCAATGCATTCCTGATTGGTTTCCTCGCGGGACTGCTGAACCTGATTCCCTACGTTGGCCCGCTCATTGGCGCCGGTCTCGGCTTGGGCATCATTCTCACCACACACCTCCAAGCGCCTGAGCTCAGTGGTCTGATTGCCAAGGCCGGCCTGGTCTTCTTCTCAGCCCAATTGGTCGACAACTTGTTCACTCAGCCCGTGATATTTGCCGGCAGTGTGAAGGCCCATCCCCTCGAGATTTTTGTGCTGATTTCCATTGCGGGCAGCCTCGCTGGCATCACCGGCATGATGCTCGCCATCCCGGCCTATTCGCTGATTCGGGTACTGGCGAAGGAGTTTCTGAGTGACTTTAAAGTGGTGCAGTCTTTGACCGACCAACTTTAATCGTGATCCAGAAGGGCGAGAATTAAGACCAAAATATTCGTCTGCAACCGGACGAGTCTTTGTACCTTTTCACCCCGTATGCACGACACTACGGGAAAGGCCTTGGCCACCAAATATATTTTTGTCAC
>CALKHD010000184.1 GCA_938092195.1 uncultured Flavobacteriales bacterium
GGTCTTCAGGTGTGGTCGTGTCGTCAGACTCAATGTAGAAAACGTACACTTCGTCGGTTCCATCAGGACCGTAGTCTTCCCAAACTTGCTCAAGGGCACCTGACTCGTGGTAGCTCCAACATGGAGGGCACCATGTGGCAGAAAAGTCAAGAATGACCTTCTTGCCTTCGTCAAGGAGGTCGTAGAGGTTGTGCTCCACACCGTTAATGTCAGTGGCAGTGAAGTCTGGGGCAATGCTTCCGTCAGGCAACTGAGCAGAGGCAGAGAAAGTGATGAGAAGCGCGGTAAACGCAGCGTAAAGGTGCTTCATGTGTATTGTTTGATGGTAATCGGTTTCTTTCCTTCGAAGGCTAAGATAAGCGACACGCAATTTATCCACTTTACGTTCGTTTCAGGAGTTTTTTTGGACAAGGCCTCTTGCACGCTGTCAGAGGTTAAATTTGAAACATGAAGAATTCCTTTTGGATTCCATCCCGCTATGTCTGGTTGATCATGTTTGCAGCACTGTCGGTGTCGGCCATGGCTCAAGCCACACTCATTGATCCTCCGCTGGTGGTAGAGGGTGAAAACCTGGACACCGTGATGGTGGCAGAATGGTTGGTGACCAATGGCACGGACAACCCAATGACGTTGACGGTTCAGCGCAATGTGATTCAAACCGTGGACCTGATGAACTTGCCCTATGTGTCTGGAGGTGAGGGTGCTTACGAGCGATTCTGCTGGGGAGGCACTTGCTATCCTTATGGGACCTCTTCCAGTGCCAATTCTCTGGCTTTGACCTTGCAGCCCTCGGACACCACCGGCATCAACGCTTTTGGTGCGGAGGACTGGCTGATTTCCGACTATTACCCGAATGGGCAGGCAGGTGCGACCGCTTTGGAGTATTGCTTTTCTGCTTTTGAAGTGGAGGCAGGCCCTCCTGTTTGCCACACAGTTTTGTTCTGCGCAGGTGCAGAAGAAGGAGAGTGTGTGCTTTCTGTCGGCGAGGTACAAGAAGTGAGTTTGGGTGCATTGGCCCCCAATCCAGTGGTGGGAATTTCTGGAATCACGTATGTCGCTCCCGCAGGCGGAGAGTTGCACATCTTGGACTTGACGGGCAGGACACTGAAAAAGGTCCGGCTGGCACCAGGACAGGGATCTGTTTGGCTCGATGGCCAGGAGTTTTCGCCGGGGACCTACCTGTACGCATTGGAATCTGAAGGCCGCATAGGTCAGGTTCGCAAATTCAGCGTTTCACGCTGATTCAAACGACAACCTTCAAGTTTTGGTGACGGAAGGTCCTTGGGACCATCTTCGCACCACAGCAGATTCGCAACATGAGCAGCATCCGCAGGAAAGAGGCGTTGGATTACCACAGTCGAGGAAGACGTGGTAAAGTGGAAGTCATCCCCTCCAAACCATACAGTTCTCAGCGAGATCTCAGCCTGGCGTATTCGCCGGGAGTGGCAGAGCCCTGCCTGGACATTGCGAAAAACCCTGAGGACGTCTACAAGTACACCGCCAAGGGCAACTTGGTGGCGGTGATCTCCAACGGCACTGCGGTGCTCGGGTTGGGGGACATCGGCCCAGAGGCCAGCAAACCGGTGATGGAAGGCAAAGGCGTCTTGTTCAAGGTCTTTGCAGACTTGGACTGCTTTGACATTGAAGTTGACGCTTCGGATGTCGACACTTTTGTGCAGACCGTGAAGGCCATCGCTCCTACGTTTGGTGGAATCAACCTGGAGGACATCAAAGCCCCCGAGGCGTTTGAGATTGAGCGCAGGCTTAAAGAAGAGTTGGACATCCCGGTCATGCACGATGACCAACATGGAACTGCAATCATCAGTGGTGCGGCGTTGATCAATGCTTTGGAGCTGGCCGACAAGAAGGCCGAAGAGGTTCGGTTGGTGGTGAGCGGAGCAGGGGCATCAGCCATGGCGTGCCTGGACCTTTACATGCGGTTGGGGGTTCAGTTGGAGAACATTGCCGTTTTCGACAGCAAAGGACACATTCATTCCGGCCGCGAGGGATTGGGGCCGCGCAAACAAGCGTTGGCCCATTCCACCAAGCCCTACAAGGATTTGGCGGATGCCTTGAAAGGAGCAGATGTTTTTCTGGGCCTGAGTCGAGGTGGCTTGGTGAAAGGAGAAATGATCGCCTCCATGGCCGAAAGGCCCATTGTGTTTGCCTTGGCCAATCCGGATCCGGAGATCCCTTACGATGAAGCCAAGGCGGCGAGGCCAGACATCATCATGGCCACCGGAAGGAGTGACCACCCCAATCAAGTGAACAACGTGTTGGGGTTCCCCTTCATCTTTCGTGGAGCCATGGATGTGCGGGCCAAGGCCATCAATGACGAAATGAAAATGGCGGCCGTTCAAGCCATTGCAGCATTGGCAAAGGAGAATGTGCCCGATGAGGTGAACGAAGCTTACGACCAGCGTGGACTTGGCTTTGGCGTTGATTTCATCATTCCCAAGCCCATGGACCCAAGGCTGATTACCACCGTGGCGCCAGCAGTGGCGAAGGCCGCGATGGACAGCGGAGTGGCCCGGGAGCCGATTCGCGATTGGGATGGTTATCGCAGGGTTTTGGCCGGTAGACTGGGTCAAGACAATACGTTGGTCAGGAATTTGAGTGAGCGTGCACGGCGCAATCCAAAACGGATTGTGTTTGCAGAAGCCGATCACTACAAGGTTCTCAAAGCGGTAGAAACCGCAAGAGATGAAGGCATCGTGCGGCCGATTCTTTTGGGCAACCGCGAGCGCATTTTGGGGCTCATTGAGGAGCATCGCATTGAGTTGCCTGAAGTGGAGATTTTGGATCCCATGTCAGCCGAGCAGCGCGACCGGGTCAAGGAGTTCGCTGGCCATCTGTTGGCCAAGAGGCAGCGGAAAGGATTGACCCGTGAAGAGGCGGTGGGTTACATGCGCAGAAGGAGCTATTTCGCTTCAATGCTCGTTGAGACGGGTGAGGCGGATGCGGTCATCAGTGGGTTGACTCGGAATTACCGAGACAGTTTGTTGCCGGCTCTGCAGAGCATTGGATTGGCTGAGGGTGTCAAAAAAGTGGCCGGGATGTACATCATCCAGGGTAAAACTGGCCCCATGTTTTTTGCCGATACCACCGTGAACCGAGACCCAACGGCCCGCGAATTGGTGGACATCACGCTGCTCACCGCGGAGGCGGTTCGCGCCATGAGAATAGTGCCGCGCATTGCCATGCTGAGTTATTCCAACTTTGGTTCTGCCAATGGCCGCGACGCTGAAAAAGTGAGGGAGGCAGTCGCCATTCTTCATGCTGAGCATCCGGACTTGATTGTGGATGGCGAAATGCAGGCCAATGTGGCCTTGAACAACGAGTTGTCCGAGGAGCTCTTTCCGTTTAGCAACCTCAGGGGGCGCAAGGTGAACACCTTGATTTTCCCCAACCTTGCAGCAGGAAACATTGCTTATAAGCTGATCCAAGAAATGGGAGGATTTGAAGTGGTGGGGCCTGTGCTTTTGGGCCTGCAAAAGCCCTTTCACATTCTTCAAATGGGATCCAGTGTTCGAGAAATCGTAGACATGGTCCGAATCGCTGCTGTCGACGCACAAATCACCCGATGATTCATCACCTGTCTGGACAAATCGTTGAATTGACGCCCACCCATGCGGTGGTGGAGTGCGGCGGTGTGGGATATTTCGTGCACCTCAGTTTGCACACCTCGAGTGCTTTGGCTGGGAAAACCGAGGCCAAGGTGTTGATTCACGCGGTCTACCGAGAAGATGCCCAATTGTTGTTCGGTTTTTCCGAAGACACTGAGCGGCGTTTGTTCGTCATGCTGACCAGCGTCAGCGGTGTAGGCGCCCAAACAGCTCGCATGATTTTGAGCGGCATGGGGCCAGCTGACTTGGTTCAAGTCATCACCCAAGGGGACGTGGCCGCCTTAAAAGCGGTCAAGGGCATTGGTGCAAAAACAGCCCAACGGATTTTGGTGGATCTCCAAGACAAAATGGGGAAAGACCCATCTTTTGAAGGTGGATTGCAGTCTGCTGGAGGTTCCTTGGCGGGTGACACTCAAAAAGAAAGTGGTCGCCGGGACAATACAGGCCGAACAGACGCGTTGGCCGCCTTGTGCAACTTGGGTTTCGACCGCAAACGGGTAGACACGGTCATCGATCAATTGATGGCCGAAGGGATGACCACTGTGGAAGAGCTTGTTCGGGCTGCATTAAAAAGACTTTGACCCAGTTTCGCTGACGCATGAACGCCCTGATGGCATTCCAACAAAGGAGAAGGTTCCCGATGAGAGCTGCATTTGCGCTTTGCACCATGATGCTCTTGATGGCTGGTGGCGATGGGCTGTTGGCTCAAGACTCAGCAGATACCCTGGATCTTCCACTGCCGCATGGTGGGGACGTGCCCAGTCCGACGGAAACCCCGGGAGGGGTCAGTCTGGATTTCCCAGACGTGATTGATTACGGGGTGGATTACGATGAGACCACGGGTCAATATGTGGTTCGTCAGCGTTTGGGAGACACGTTGGACTTCCGAAACCCGACCTACCTGACGCTCGATGAATTCTTGGAGTACAACATCGACCAAAACCTGAGTGAGTTCTGGACGGAGATGCAGGACGAATTGGATGAAGAGGAACGCGGTTTTGCCCCTAAGCTGACCATTGACTCCGAAATCTTCGAAACCATTTTCGGTTCCAACGAGATTGAGATCAAGCCTCAAGGATCGGCGGAATTGAATTTTGGGGTGCGGTACAGCAAAACCGAAAATCCTCGGTTGGCGGAGCGAGACCGGGCGATCACCACCTTTGATTTTGACCAGCGGATTCAGTTGTCCATCGATGGAAGCATCGGAGAGAAAATCAATC
>CALKHD010000185.1 GCA_938092195.1 uncultured Flavobacteriales bacterium
ACCGCACAAGTCGCCAAGGTCAAAGGAGATGAAGCGGGCGCCAAAGAAGCCCTGCTGTCTTGTTTGGATGCCGACCCAAAAGCGGCTGTGGTGCACTACGAGCTGGCCAGGCTCGAGCGTTCAGCAGGCCAATGGACTGCGGCGTTGTCCGCTGCTCAACAGGCGGTTTCATTCGATCAAAACAACCCTTGGTACCGCAGGGAGTTGGCTGAAATCTGCATTGAACTTGGAAATTTGGAAGAGGCCGACAAGGCCTTAACGTGGTTGTTAGAAAACAAGCCCGAAGACGACATCGCGGCCAACATGCTTCTGGAATTGCGCATGAACAACGGCGACATCAAAGGTGCGCTGGAGGTGGTTCAAGTCTTAGAGCGGGAATGGGGACCGGACCCGAAGTGGGACTTTGAGCGCCACCGCTTGCACATGTCCGTGGGCGACTTCGAATCAGGGCTGGCCGACCTTGAGCGCCTCGAGCAAGACTTCCCAGAGGTCGTAGGAGCTCCCCTTCAACGCGCTCGCGTGCTGCAATCCTTGGGCCGCAATCAAGAAGCAGAAACCGTTTTGTCCGAGGCCCTGAACCGGACCAACAATGGCCGAATTCACCTTGAATGGGCTCGAATCTTGACCCTCAAGGGGAACACCGATCAAGCCCGCATCCATGTCCGGCTGGCCATTTCGTCCTCAGAAGTGGTCCTGGCCGAAAAGGTGGACATCGCATGGAGCTACGTGGAATTGGCCGAGATTCAAGAGGACCTAAGAACCGAGGCCCAAGCGCTCGTTGACCTGCTTTTGGATGCCCATCCACAAGCTGCAGAGCCACATGAGGTTCTGGCGGCTTTGAAAGGCATTTCTGGGGATGCCGAAGGGGCCTTGTTGTCATTGAAAACGGCATTGGACCTCAACCCGAACTCGCCCGAACGGTGGTTGGATGCCTTGAACATGGCCATTGACCTTGGGCAGTGGGCCGAAGTCGACAACATGGCTGAGCGCGCGGGCATGCTCTACCCGAACCTTCCTGTTTTCCCCTATTTCCGAGGGATTGCCAAAATGGAATTGGACGACGACCGAGGCGCCGAGCGCCAATTGAAAATGGCCAGAAACCTGATTGTCGATCGCCCAGGTTTTGAGTCCGATGTTCTGACCTCCCTGGCTCAAATTGCCCATGATCGCGGCGAACATGCTGCCTCGGACGAATGGTATGAACAAGCCTTGCTGGCCAACCCGCAAAACATCCTCGCCCTGAACAACTACGCTTACTACCTCTCCTTGCGCGGTCAGCGGCTTGACCGGGCCAAAGAGTTGGGAGCCAGGGTGGTCGAATTGGCACCCGGCGAAGCCAACTTTGAGGACACCTATGCCTGGGTTCTTCATCAATCAGGAGACCACGCTGAGGCGCTCACCTGGATTGAATTGGCCCTTTTCCACGAAGGAGAGAACCCGAGTGCCACTGTTCTTGAACACGCCGGTGACATCCTGGCCGCCTTGGGCAAAATGGACGACGCGCGACAGCGTTGGCAAGAGGCGTTGAATGCTGGCGGCGAGGCAGGGCCGCTCCAAATCAAGATGCAAGGGGAATGAGGGCGACTGTTTTTGCACTCTGCGTTCTCCTGTTCGCTTCTGGCTGCACCAACATGCGCAGGCTTGAGCGAGGCAAGCCCATCCGTTCGGAAGGGGCCGGCGGTATCATTCGCAAACACATGGCCACGTTGGCCGACACAGAGTGGGCTGCCATGAAGTTGGCGGTAGAGGCCCGCATTCATTCAAAAAACAATTCCTTCAAAGTCAACGTGCGCATGCGCAGGGATTCGGCCATTTGGATGAGCATCACCCCCGCCTTGGGTGTGGAGGTCGCCCGGCTGATGTTTACCTCCGATTCGGTGAAGTTCTACTCTAAGGTGCCTGGCAACCGGTTTGCTTACCAAGGCAACTATGCTGCATTCGACAGCTTGCTAGAAACCGAGCTGAACTTTGACATGGTCCAACGCATTCTGCTCGGCCACCCCATTGGTTTGGAGGATGAAAACAGCAAGTACATCAGCAAAGTCGATGGTCGAGAACACCTGTTGATCAACAAGTACAAGCGGCGCGTGCGGCGATTGGTGGGCGTGAAGGAAAAGGAAATCGCCCCGGATGACACCTTGTCGGTAGAGGCCACAGCCGCAGTTCAGGAGCGCGTGATGAGCCGGTCTGACAACGAAGACCTCTTGGTGAAACGTTACTGGTTCGATGGGTTGGGCTACCAATTAACCCGAACTCGTTTTGACGATTTGTATTGGGGCAGGTCCATTGAAATCGGACACGGAAGCTTTGAACCTGAGTCCAATGGATGGATTCCCCACCGCACACAAATCACCATTTCGGCACAGGAGATCCATCACCAAATCAACTTCGAAATTTCAAGGGCCAAATACGGCAAGGCCTACCCCATGCCGTTTGTAGTACCCGAAGACATGGAATACCGGAATGGGCTCTGATTGGATGGTCAAGCGGTCCCTGTCGGCCCTGTTTTTTCTGTGCTTCGCAGCAATGGGGCTTGTCCGGGCTCAATCCAATGAGCAAGCGCGTCTGGAAGCCGAGCGACAGGCCCTCGCAGACCGCATTTCGGCCACTCAAACCCTGTTGAGCAACACCCAAAAAGACCGGGCCAAAAGCACGCAAGAGTGGGCCGTCCTCAAAGAGCAATTGAGTCTTCGCCAGCAATTGCTTTCCAATTTGAGGTTGGAAAGGCGAGCCGCAGAGCGCCGGCTGGCCAAAAGAGAGGGGGGGGTTCAAACCGCCGATGATCAGCTCAAGTCCCTCAAATCCGAATACGCAGAGATGATTCGGATCGCAGCAAGACTCGGTGGACAAGATCAATGGTGGCAGGCCATCCTAGATGCAGAGGGAACCACCCAAGCATTCCGGCGTCTGATGTTCATCGAAGAATACCGGCGAACCCGAGAAGATCAAGCCTCAAAAATTGTTCAGTCCGCATCCGCCCTCAGGGCAGAATTGAATGCCTTGGACGCCGAGCGAAAGGAGCTGCTCCAATTGGAATCGGTATTGGGTTCGGAACGCGATGCGGCCCGCCAGTCTGCCAAGAAAATGGAGGCCCTGGTCGATGACTTTCAATCCCGAGAACGAGAGTTGCGCGATCAATTGGCCACAGAGGAGGCCCGAAGAGCCGAGTTGGGCAAGGCCATTGCCCGATTGATGGAGGCCGCAAGGGAAGTCGACAGCGGGTCAGTCAGCTTTGCCGCCACGCCGGAAGGCCAGGTCATTGGCGCAGAATTCAAAGCCAACAAGGGGCGCTTGCCATGGCCGGTTTCAAAAGGGGTCTTGGTGGGCCGATTTGGCACCCACCCCCACCCCAGCTTGCCCGGCATTCGAATCGAACGGCGGGGAATTGACATTGCCACCAAAGCAGAAGGGGAAGTAACGTCCATTTTCAGTGGTCGTGTGTCCAATGTGATTCCCATCCCCGGAGGCGGCATTGTGGTCATGGTCAACCACGGTTCTCACCGCTCGGTCTATGCAAATTTGGGGTCGGTTGCAGTCAAAACGGGTGACGACCTGCGCACCGGACAATTGATCGGCACCGTCATTGATTTGGGAGAAGGACCCAGGGCCCACTTGGAAATTTGGAATGCTGCGGGGAGCTCGCCGCTGGACCCAGAACCTTGGATTGCCCAATGAAGATTGCTCTGGTTGGAAACCCAAACTGCGGAAAAACCTCGCTTTTCAACACCCTCACGGGTGCCCGTGCGAAGGTGGCCAACCTGCCAGGGGTGACCGTGTCCCCCTCGGTTGCGGACCTCCCTACTTCAGGGCCAGACGGAACGCAGATCCAATTGGTGGACCTGCCAGGCACCTATAGCTTGCAGCCCAAAGCCATGGATGAGGCCGTCACCAGAGACGCCTTGCTGAACCCCGTTGACCCCAACCGGCCCGAAGGCATCGTCTTGGTGATGGATTCAGCCAACCTCAAGCGAAACCTTTACCTGTCCCTGCAAACCTTGGATTTGGGCATCCCCACGGTGGTTGTGGTCAACGAGACGGCCCCCACCGTTTGGTCTCAATTGGACTTGGAGCAAAGCCTTGGATGTCCAGTCTTCCCTGTGCATGCCTTGAACGGACGGGGTTGTGACGCGCTGTTAGACACCTTGCGCGATTGGCCTTCAAAAGTGCCGCCTCTGGATACAGAAAGAGAACTTCCCGCGTGGCGCCAGAGGGTGGATCTGTCCAGACTATCGGCGTCATTGCCCGGGCTGTCTGAGTCCGGATTGGAGCTGTTGGTCAACGCTGACCACACCCCGGACTGGCTGTCCAATGGTGCCGCAGACGCCCTGGGCGAAGTGCGAACAGATACGGGGTGCCGGTCGGCCGAACTACAGCTTGCCGAAGCCGCTCACCGCAGCCGTCAGGTGAGAAAAATTGCCACAAAGGTCTTGGGTCAAAACCCACCCACCAGTGCCACCGCCAGCGCCAAGCTGGACCGTGTGCTAACCCACAGGCTGGGCGGGCCTTTGATTTTGATGGGGGTCTTTTTTCTGATTTTTCAGGCGGTCTACGCGTGGGCCACATGGCCCATGGAATTGATCGATTCGGGAATGGGGGCGTTGATGTCGGTCGTCAGAGGCAGCCTTCCTGCAGGGTGGTGGACAGACTTGATTGTAGATGGCCTGCTGTCCGGCATCGGCGGTGTCGTGATTTTCGTGCCGCAAATTGCCTTGCTGTTTGGTGCCGTTGCTGCCCTTGAAGAGAGTGGATACATGACCCGCGTGTCCTTCATGAATGACCGGTGGATGAGGGCCATTGGGCTCGACGGGCGCGCCACCATCTCCCTCTTGGGGGGCTTTGCGTGTGCCGTGCCGGCCATCTTGGGGGCGCGCACCATTCCAGGCAAAAGGGAGAGGCTGCTCACGATTCTCATCACGCCATGGATGACCTGTTCAGCCAGGCTGCCGGTTTACCTGTTTCTCATTGGCTTTGTGGTTCCAGATCAGCCTTGGGGGCCCGGAGGCATTCTGAATCTTCAGGGCGCATTCCTGTTTGGCATTTATGCCGCAGGGCTTTTTGCCGGACTCGCATTGGCTTGGGTCCTTCACCGCGGACTGCCAAAAGCCGCCCCCACTCAGTTCTTGATGGAGTGGCCTCCCTACCGCATTCCTTCTCTCAAACGAACGATGGGTCAAGTGGGGATGCAGGCCAAAGCCTTTTTAACCGGGGCAGGTCAAGTCATCGTGCTGGTGTCGATTTTGCTGTGGGGACTCTCCAACACCGCGCCGGGAGGGTTCGATTCGGTGGACGCCGAATTCCAACAAAGGCTGTCTCAAACCGAACAGCTGGGAGGAACGTCCCCATCATCAGAGCAAGTGCAGAGAGATTGGCAGGCCGCGCGGATGGATGCCTCATGGACCGGGCGTCTTGGCAACTTTATCGAGCCGGTCATTTCGCCACTGGGCTACGACGGTCGAATGGGCATTGCGCTCATTGCCTCCTTTGCAGCCCGCGAAGTCTTCGTGGGAACCATGGCCACGCTGTACGCAGCGCCCGAAGATGACGAAGGCATTCAAGCGCTCAAGTCCAGGCTCGGTTCGGAAGTCAACCCCACCACTGGGGCTCCCATATTGAATGCCGCAACGGCCATGTCGCTCATTGTGTTCTACATGCTGGCCATGCAATGCCTCTCCACGGTGGCCATTGTCAAACAAGAACTTGGGGGCTGGAAGTGGGCGTTGTTGCAAGCCGGCGGCATGACCTTGGTGGCCTACCTGGGGGCGTGGCTGGCTTTTGCCTGCCTCAATGGGGCTTGACCCACATCAAATTGGCTTGCTCTTTGCGAAGAGAAACCAAGTGACCGCCAGCTGAAACAGCCATGGGGTCGCCAAGCGGTGCGATGTGCTTGACTTCGATGTCTTCGCCGACAACACACCCCATTTCCATCAAGGCCAACATGCCTTCTGGTGCATCAATCCTGGTCAGGGTTCCGCCTTCGTCAGCACGCAAGTCACTGAGCCTCTTAAGATTCATGGCACGAAAATGACCCCAAAACTTGCGGCCTGCGCTCACCTTAAAGGGGGATTTTGTGGGCGAAAAAAAACCCAGACCGTAGAGATCTGGGTTTTGTGGTGGGTCATACTGGACTCGAACCAGTGACCTCTGCCCTGTCAAGGCAGCGCTCTGAACCAGCTGAGCTAATGACCCTCTGCTGAAGCGGACGGCGAATATACAATGCGCAAGCCTCTCTGCGGCCCCCATAGACAGACAACCAGAAGATGGAGGATCAGGGGGCTGTCCAGTGGGACAAATCAAGGCCCGTCAAGGCCTCGGTTTCTCGAATGTCGCTTTCGAAAAAAGGAAGCAGACCTGCCCGTTCTTCTGAGGTCATTTTGGGCAGCCCATCGCGGGTGTACCAATGGCGAACCAACTTACCCTTCACCCCAGAGGGAAGACGTTTTGACGCCCATGATTTAAGGCCACTGCGCGTCACCCAGGCATTGACCCCTTGCCATTTGGCCATGCCCGCGGGGTTGCCCGCACCTTGTCCTGCTTCCGGCAAAGGTCCCTCAACCCCCAACCACCCGGCCAAGTCCTCCCAAGTTTGGGGGTCATTCAGGTGCTCATTCAAAACCACTTTCACTTGGCCCTTGGCAAACCGCGATGTCCAGCGGCGAAGGCCATCTGCATACAAGCCCGCCTCTACAAAGAGTTCGCTTCTTCCCCACCCTGGACTGGGGTGGGATTGATCCTGGGCCACCGCCTCCATCAAAGGGAGGGTGGTGAAGCCGTACTTGCGCGCCATTTGCCAATGCGAATACAGGCGTTCCATGGGGTTCCTTAGGGCCACCAAAATCTTCGCATCGGGATGTGCATTGGCCACATTGGATGCCGCCTCTTGGGACCACAGATAAGAAGTACTGCACTCTCCAATCACCCTGTGCTCGGATGTCGCCTCATCAAAAAGCGACGCGTATTGATCGGGGTCGCGGACGAACCCAATTTGTCGAGAAGCCAGTGGCCTCTGATTAAAATACAGGCCCAAATCAGGGGGAAGGTTCGCCTTGAACGCCTTCGAGAAGAACGCAGGTTCAATGTCAGTCGCATGGTGGTTGGGCTCCTTGAGGGGGCTCAAAAACACCTGCGGATGCTCAGACATCCGGGCATGAATCAAGGTGGTGCCTGACTTGGGCGCCCCGATCAAAAAGAAATTCAGTTTCGACGCCACCATCCGTTCATCAACGATACCATCCAAAATCCATGTGTTTTTCGGATCCAAATGAGAGAAACCACATTCCAAATCACAATGCCAAACGCAGCCGACAAAGCGGCTCCAACGAGGCCATATTCCGGAATCCAAATGAACCCCGCTGTCAATTGGCACACGGCCGACACCCCCAATATCAGCAAGCCCACACGCTCACCACCCGTCATGTTCAGCAAATACATCACTGGGCCCGACAGGGCATTGAGGG
>CALKHD010000186.1 GCA_938092195.1 uncultured Flavobacteriales bacterium
AAGTGGTGCAAGACCATCATGAAGCGCTCTCCTTTGGCCCTTCGCATGATCAAGCGAGGTCTCAATGCCGAATTGGATGGTCAGGCAGGACTCATGGAGTTTGCTGGCGATGCAACGCTGATGTACTACCTCATGGAGGAAGCACAGGAGGGCAAGAACGCCTTCTTGGAGAAGCGAGACCCCGACTTTCAGAAATACCCCAAGTTCCCCTGAGGGGCATGATTCAGGATTACCTCCAAGCCGCTCGTCTTCGGACGCTTCCTCTGGCCAGCGCCTGTGTGCTGACTGGGGGTGGGCTCGCAGCTTCAACCGGCATCCCCAGCGACCGATTCACCCCGCTCTTTTGGGGTTGCCTGCTCACGGTGGTTCTCCTCCAAGTCTTGGCCAACTTCGCCAATGACTTGGGCGACTTTGAGAACGGAGCCGACACCCAGAAGGGCCAAGAAAGGAGCGACCGAGCGGTTGCATCGGGCCGCATTGCGGCGTCAGACATGCGCTTGGCCGTCTACATCACGGCCGCATTGGCCTTTTTGGTGGGCATCGGAACGGTGATCTTCGCCGTGGGCGACGCCTGGGTCACCTTGCTTCAATGGGTGGGCATTGGTGTCTTCGCTATCGGAGCCGCCTACGCCTACACAGCAGGCTCTAAGCCTTATGGATACAGCGGCCTTGGAGACCTCAGTGTTCTGATTTTTTTCGGTGTGGCCGGAGTTGCAGGTACCGCTTCGCTCATCACCGGAGAATTCCACCCCGAGTGGATGCTCCCCTCATTCACCATTGGGCTTTTCAGCGTGTCGGTTCTCAATCTGAACAACTTGCGGGACCACATCTCAGACGCCAAAACGGGCAAAATCACCTTGGTGGTTCGCATGGGGTTTGACCGCGCAAAAAAGTACCACTTGCTTCTGCTGGCCGCAGGATGGGCAAGCCTCCTAACGTTCTGGGCCCTTGATCCTGAGGGGCCATGGCGGGGTCAATTGTGGTATGGCCTCTTTGCCCTGGTTCACGCCAAGCACCTCGCTTTGGTGTTCCGCACCAAGGACCCCGCAGAGCTGGACGGAGAACTGAAAAAAATCGCCTTGAGCACCTTTGCCATCGCCCTCTTTCTTTTTCTCAGCGGAACCGCATGAAGGGACTTGATCTGCAAATCGTGGAGCGTTCGCTTCAATTCAAAAAACCGGCCGGCACCTCCCGCGGCGCCTTGACGGAGAAGCCCAGCTTTTATGTGATTGCCCGAGACCTCGAGGAGGACGGCCGCGTGGGCATTGGTGAATGCAGCCTGATCCCCGGGCTTTCGCCTGAAAGTGCGCCCAGGGCGAGGATGGAACTCAAAAAACTGGCCGCCTCTGGATCCTTAGACCCAAAGGCCATGAGTCTTCAGTACCCTGCGGTCAAATTTGCCGCAGAGATGGCGCTGATTGACCTGCTCAACGAAGGCACCAGAACCCTGTTTCCAGGACCCTTCACAGAAGGAAAATCGGCCCCCATCAACGGATTGATCTGGATGGGCGAAACTGGAGACATGTTGTCCCAAGCTGCGTCCTTGCTGGAGCGCGGGTTCGACACGCTCAAAATGAAAGTGGGCGCGTTGGACTTTGACCGTGAGTGCGAGTGCTTGGCTGCCATCCGAGAAATCGCGCCTTCGAAAGAGGTGACCCTTCGCCTGGATGCCAACGGCGGTTTGGACGACGATGACCCCAATGTCACCTTGGCCAAAATGGAACGCCTGGCCGCTTATGACATCCACAGCATGGAACAGCCCATTCGGGCTGGGCAGTGGAAGAAGATGGAGACCATCTGCAAGGCATCCCCCATTCCTATCGCATTGGACGAGGAACTCATCGGAATCAGCGATACGGCCCTTCGCCGAAACATGCTGCACCTCATCCAGCCCGCTTACGTGATCCTGAAGCCCAGTCTTCTCGGGGGATTTGTGGAAGCCAACCATTGGATTGACCTGGCGGCTGAAGTCGGTGCAAAGTGGTGGGCCACCAGTGCATTGGAAAGCAACATTGGCCTGAATGCCATTTCTCAATGGGCCGCAGATGCCATTGCCGAAGAAAAGAACCCCATGCCCCAAGGCTTGGGCACGGGCAGCTTGTTCACCAACAACATTCCCTCACCTCTTGTGGTGGCCAATGGCACCATTCGAATGGACCAACCCGAAACACAAGCCAATGGCCAGCTTCAGGAATGGGACCTTTCTGAGCTGCTGTCATGACCGACTGTTGGCGATTTGAGCCAGGACGGCAACTGAAGAGCGACCCGCCCATTTCAAGTTCAGCACCCGATTGGATTCAGCCATTCCATCTACTGGATCAAGCGTGGCTAGAAGACAAGGCCAAAGCCCAGACTTCAGGCAGCACCGGTGAGCCCAAGGAGTGCGCATTCTCACCACAACATGTACGGGCTTCCATCCGCGCATCCGAGGCGCACTTCCGGCTGAAACCGCGTGAAGATGGCGGGCCCATTCAAGCCTGGTCCGCCTTGCCCATGGCAGGCATCGGAGGCCGGATGATGTGGTGGAGATCTCGAACCCTGGGCTGGACCCTCACGCAAATGCGCCCCACGGCCAAACCAGCTGTTCCAGCCCCACTTCACGGCCAAGACCGCTATGACTTCGGCGTGGCCACACCGCAGCAAGCCTCGGCCCTCTTGGACAATGGTGGCTTGACCCGATTCAAACAAATGCTGCTCGGTGGCGCCCCCGTCCCTGCCCATTTGGAAACTGCACTCAC
>CALKHD010000187.1 GCA_938092195.1 uncultured Flavobacteriales bacterium
GAGAAAGATGCCTTCAAACAGCCTGCTCTGGACCTTTAGCTGCTCGCAAGTGGTGGATGCCCAACTCTTCGAAGACACCTTGGTGGCTGCGGCCATTTCTTCAGGGCGTCAGGTTCGAATCCTGCGTCGCTTGGGTCAACCTTCTGATCATCCAACCATGGCTGGGCACCAAGAAGCACGCTACCTCAAAGGGTTGGTATTGCACGTGGATTGAATCAAGGCTGAAGCCTCTGAACGTCCCAAGAATCCTTGCTTTTTTCAAAGCACACCCGGTCGTGCAAGCGCCCTGGTCTGCCCTGCCAGAATTCTATCCTCTCAATCAACAGCCGGTATCCTCCCCAATGCGGGGGCCTGGGTACATCGTCAGGAAAACGGGACTCCACCTCCATTCGTTTGGACTCCAAATCCGACCTGTCGTTCAATGCCTGACTTTGGTCTGATGTCCAAGCCCCGATTTGACTGGCCCTTGGACGGGATTGGAAATACCGGTCGCTTTCATTTTCGTCCAGCCGCTCAATTCGGCCACGAACACGGAGCTGCCTTTCCAGTTCCCGCCAGAAAAATGTGACCGCCGCGTGGGGATGGGCATCCAGCTCTCTTCCCTTTGAACTGTGGTAGTTGGTGTAAAAAACCAAGCTCCCTCCCTCGTCTTGGACCTCCCTTAAAAGCACGATTCTGGCACAGGGGTGACCGTCAACACCCAAGGTGGACAGGGTCATGGCGTTGTAGTCTTCTGGGTCGGCAGCCTTGGCTGCTTCAAGCCACTCGAACAACAGCGTGGATGGCTCGTCGATGTTCCCAATCAAACGGCCTTTGGCGTAGTCTTTTCTGTCTTCGAATTGGCCCATGATGGGATTACCTTGGCAAGGCAGGTCTGGTTCTCTTGGTTACGGCTTTTCAGCGATCAACAGCAAGTTGCCTCCCTCTTGCGATTCAGAGAGGGTTTCGCCTGGTCTTTCCACATAGCCAATGCGGTGAACTTGAAGGACATTCAATCCACATTCCTCCACAAGCTTCACAATGCCTTCGCTGGAGCAATAGTGAAGGAAGGCGACCGTCTGTCCATCGTGCCGCTTATAGAAAAGGTCTCCCCGCTCATACCCTTCCCGGGATAAGTTTAAATCGTCATAAATCTCTGTGGCTTCCGGTCCCCACTCCTTGGGATTTTCCACGTTGAATACATCGAAATAGAACCTTCCTCCAGACTTGAGCGACTCGGTCACTTTCAACAGACTCTTGCGCCTTTCCTCTACACTCGGAATGTGCCCGAACGCATACAAGCATGTCGCTGCACCGTACAATTCCCGCTCCACGCTCATGTTGTTCCAATGTCCGATTCTGGTAGAGACGTCCCTTTCTTTGGCTTGCTCGGCCATGGATGCACTGATGTCCACGCCGTCCATGTCGTAGTGCAGGCCGGACTTCTGCCGAATGTCCTCTGCCCTTCTGCCCGTTCCGCAAGCGATGTGAATCACCCGGTTTGGTGACAGCCGGGTCAAGTCATCGGCAATGATTTTATTGATGCTTTCAGTGTAAGCCCTCCTTTTTTCACTTCCTTGATCCAAGTGATCGTATGTGTCGGCTTGTTCTGAGTAATACGCATTCAAGGCATGCATGATCTCCAGCTCAGATGGCTTTGGAATCAATGGATACAAGCGATGCGTGCGATGACCTGCTTGAGATCGAATGGGCACAAAGTCAAACGCGTTTTTTTCCAAAAGACGAAATCCTTGCTCGTCTTGATGGAACGAGGCTGTGGTTGCCTTTTCATTCAATTCTCCTCTCCAGCCCTTTTCTGCATCAAAAATGACCATACCATCCAAGGTCTCGAGCGCTGGCGCGTAAAAGTGAATGGTCACCAAAGGCTGGTCGTGACTCGGGTTCACAATTTTGTGAATGGTCCCATCTGGCTCGGGAAGGATTCCTCCTTTTCTGACCCTCAATGCCCGGCCTTCTTTGAGCTGCTTTTTCTCCTTGTCGTAGCTGTATTCGATGTTCTCTACCTCTCCTTCGACACACAACACATAACCCCAAAAACCATCGTGATGATGAATGGCACTTTCAACACCTGGGGGCCAATGAAGCACCACGACTTCAAAGGGGTTCATCAACAGAATGTTCCGGGTGTAGTTGTCCTTCTCCCCTTCGATGGAAGGAATGACCCCCGTCATATCCAATTCGTTTAAATCCACCTGACGCACCCATTCTCCGAGCCACTTAAAGTCGAAGCCTTGGGGGGTGTGGTTGCGGATGTTGTCGAGCAGGGACTGCATGTGAACAGGAATGGGTCCTAAAGATAGCAAGGGATAAATCACAAAGCACAGGTTTAAAGGGGAGCGCAAGCGGAATGAAACCTTTCTGAACCCAGTGGAGTAAATGGAGCCGATTCCAACCTGTTGCCTTATGTCAAATCGACGCATTGTGAGCTATGAAAAGCTCGATCAAGCCATCCGTAAAATCATCAAGAAGAGATATCCTGATGGATTCGATGGCCAAACATTCAACCTCCGATTGCCAACCAGCAAAGAGGTCTACCGCATGATTAAAATTGAGGCCGACGAGGTTCAATACATGGTCAAGCTTGGTCCTGCCATCGAAGGCGTGGACTACGTGGTTGACTGATCATTCGCACAATCTGCCAATGTTCAAAGGGAGTGGTTCCAAACGGAGCTGCTCCCTTTTTTTGTTCTGGCTTGCC
Source organism: uncultured Flavobacteriales bacterium (assembly GCA_938092195.1). Lineage (GTDB taxonomy): Bacteria > Bacteroidota > Bacteroidia > Flavobacteriales_D > Sanyastnellaceae > UBA8752. The sequence continues at coordinate 2,699 of CALKHD010000187.1, forward strand.
ATGTGCGAACTTTCGCCTTCGATTCCAGACCCAGATGCCCAACCTCTCCTCTCATTCATCCCGCTTGGCGATTGCGGCCCTGCTTTTCCCCATGTGTGCATGGGGCCAGCTCACTTGTCAACCGATGGTGGGCCACGTCGGCTTGACGGATGCTCGAATTTGGGTACAGGTCGAAGAAGAAAGCAAGGTTCAAGTTGAGTATTGGGCGGACTCCCTGGGAATGGAGCCTGCCAAAACCGAATTGACAGCTCATGTGCTTTTGAAGGAAGAGCGCGGGCACACGGGCATAGTGGATGTGCAGGGGCTGGAACCGGGCACCGGATATCGATTTAGGGTGCTCTGCAATGGGGTGAGCTCAGGAATGAGCATCGATTACACCCAGATGAAGTTTTCGACCCAACCCTTGTGGCAGTATCGTTTTGACCCGCCCGCATTTAAAATGGTTTTGGGCTCTTGTGCCTTCATCAATGACCCGGCTTATGACCGGCCTGGAAAGCCCTATGGCGGTGGGTATTCCATCTTTGATCGCATGGCGGATCAAAATCCGGATCTCATGCTGTGGCTGGGCGACAATGTCTACTTCCGTGAAGTGGATTGGGGCTCCAAAGGGGGCATGATGAACCGATACAATCACATGAGAAGCCTTCCTGAAGTTCAGCGTCTTCAGGGAGCATGTCCGCACTATGCCATTTGGGATGACCATGACTTTGGTCCCGACAATTCCGATGGCAGCTGGATTCACAAGGATTGGGCCGAGGACGTCTTTGAGATGTATTGGCCCAACCCATCTCAAGGCTTGCCTGACGCTGGCGGCCACGGAATCACGTCGTCCTTTCAATTCCATGATGTGGACTTTTTCCTCTTGGACAACCGCTATTTCCGGGTGAGTCACGAGAACCAAACCCAACAGGGTACGGTGCTGGGTGAGGTACAGTTGAATTGGTTGATCCAAGCTTTGCAAGCCAGTCGCGCTCCATTCAAAGTCATTGCCATCGGGGGACAAATGCTGTCCAACTTCGCCAAGTACGAAAACATGGCCCAATTCCCTGAGGAGCGAGAGGCCATCTTGAGCCGATTGAATGAGGAAGACATCCGAGGCGTTGTGTTTCTAACCGGTGACCGCCACAGCACTGAGCTCAGCGAGATCACGCAGCCCAATGGCCGAAAAGTCCTTGATTTCACCTGCAGCGCGCTCACAAGCGGAACCCACGACAACACAGCCGAACCCAATTCCCACCGGGTGGAAGGAACGATGGTGGGCATCAGGAATTTTGGCACCATCGAAGTGACCGGGCCCCGCAAGGAGCGCGTGATGACCCTTCGGGCCCACGATGGTCAGGGGAAACTCCTTTGGGAAAAAGCTTACCCTGCCTCTGACCTCTGATCAGTCTTCAATGAGCAGGCGGATGAATCCGCTGCGTCCTTCTTGTGAAACGGCCCGAACCGTGTACATGCCCGCAGGCTGATTCGCCAATGACCATTTGGCTTCAACGCCCGTCACATCCATTTGATCGGCGAGTCGGCCCATTGCATCGAGCAGAAGCAGCTTGCCCTTGAAAAGTGAGCCGAACCGCAGTTGTATTTGGTCTTTGGTAGGATTGGGAGCCAGCGCAAAGCCTTCCAGCTTTAGGTTGGGCAGGCCCACAGGCACGGTGGCCGTGATGGAAGCTGTGCACCCATCGAAATCGGTCACCTCCAGCGTCCAATCCCCTGCGGCCAAATCATCGGGGTCCTCTAATCCAGAATTTCCTGAAGGTCCACTCCAATTGAATTCATAAGGTTCTGCACCCCCGACCACGGAGACTGAAACGCCGCCGTTTTCTTCACCTGGGTTGGCTCCTTCCAAACCGTCAATGGTCAACGTCATGCCCTCAGGATCCACCACTGAAATGCTCGCTGTATCCGAGCATGTGCCTCCTCCTCCAACGAGCACATTGACTTCCACGAAGTAATCTCCTGCCGCCAGGCCTAAGAAATTCCCTCCAAAGTCAGCGGTCTCTCCATTCAATAGATAAGATGACGCCATCACCGTTCCGGCCACAAAAGCCGAAATGCTTCCGTCCTCTCCCCCTGCACAATTCGGATTAGAAGCCACCAAAAACAAGGCCGGGTCTGGAGCGGCATTGACCGTGAACAGTTGGACAGCGCTGCAGGTGGAATCTCCATCCAATACCTCGAGCAAATAGTCTCCGGGCAACAGCCCTGAGAATGTACCGTCGGTCCAACCTCCCATTTCCTCAACACCCGCTGCAGTCAATTCATAGAACACTGAATCGGTCAGGGCCGAGTCCAATTGCACCACAGCCAAGCCATCTCCAAACTCAAAGCACGATTCATGGGTCACCTGAGGCTGAGACAGCACGAGGTCGCAATAGGTGCAACTTCCGTCTTCTTCAGTGGCCCCTGGATTGTAATTGGATGCTGCTGAATCGGTGCAACCCACGCAAGAGCTGTACTCGCAGTTGTTGTCGTCCAGAATGGCTTCTGGATCATAATTGCAGGCCATTGGGTCCAAACAGCCAGCGCAAGAGGAATACTCACACAGTCCACTTTCGATGGTCGCGAACTCGTTGAAATTGCACGCTCCTTCATCTGTGCATCCATAGCAATTGAAGTCGCAGAGCGTTAAATCATTGATGAATGCTGTACTGTCAAAATTGCACGCCGAAGACAATCCGCAGCCTGCACAGGTGACATAATCGCAACTTCCATCATCGAATGAGGCAAACGGATTGAAGTTGCAAGCCAAAGAATCGAGGCAAGCTCCAACCTCTACGCCGTCGCAGACCAGCACAAAGTCAAATCCACCAACAGCGGGTGTGACCGCATTGGAGCCGCTGACATGCAAGAAATATTCCACCCCCTCTGCACTCTCCCAATCCACGGATGAGGCCAAGAAATTGTCGAAGCAAGGCTCTGCAAAAAAGTTGGCCTCGTCCTGATCATCGTTTCCGACGACACAATCCAAATTGCCGCAATCCCCTTCAAAGACGCTCAAATAAGTGTCGTAGCCCGTGTCTTCGAAGCACATTGTCGCCCGCAACGTGTCCCCGGTTCCCATGATGGTGTACCAGAGACCGCCATGGAAGTACTCTCCAATGTTGTATTGATCACAGAAATCCGTTTCCGTGGTGTCGGCGCAAACTGTAGAGGCGGTGACCACTTGGCTGCAACCAATCGGCTCAGCCAAACTGCATTCATCGTTGACCACAGGCAAGCAAAATCCTGCGCAGTCAAATCCAGGTTGAGCATAGAAACAGCTTCCATCCTCTTCGGTATAGACTGGTGCGTAATTGCACGCTTCTGTATCGGTACATCCCGGAAATTCGAAAGGGTCACACACCCCGTCTTCATCTTCATCACACAAGCAATTTCCATCGCAGTCGAAGCAGAAGAAAGGATACGTGCAGCTGCCGTCATCCAATGTGGCAGAAGGGTCGTAGTTGCAAGCCTCGTCATTGGTGCACCCCAGAATGTCACAGCTGGGATCCACATAACCATTCAATGTCAAAGTGCCCGTGCTGTCTGGCAAGACAAACGCCGTATCCGCCATCAAATCCCAGACCACCTCCCCATTGGCATCTGCCCACCACAGGGCTGCAGAATCCAACAGGAAATCCCCCAAGTCCACAGCCAGGGTCATGTCCATGGAATCGGTGTTCACTTGAAGTTGAAACGCAATGATGGAGTCACCATTGGATGGCAGATGCTGGATCACCAGCGGCTCGTTGTCTGTTGCAAAACAGGCAAAAGCCTCTGAAGTATCAGCCAAGCACAGAGAATCCAATCCCAAATCAAAGTCGGATGTAGAGGCCGTATCCATGACCAAAGCCAAGTGGGTGGTGTCTCCGCCTGAGATGGCTGTGAATTGAACGGTCCATTGAGGAGCGCACAGCGAATCTTGTGCAGAAAGAGAGGCCGAAACGGGCGAAAAAACACAAAGCGTGATGGCCAATGCCGTGATGAATGGGGTTTTCATGTGGGGGCGAGTTCAACAGTTAAAATACCGATTTTTTGACATCGTTTATAAAGCAGAAGCGCCGACCCCTGTGGGCCGGCGCTTCCAATTCCTTGCAGGGATCAGAGGTCAGTGACGAACCATCAAGCGCTGAGTCGCTTGAGCATCACCTGAATTCAAGCGGACTTGGTACACTCCGTCAGAAAGTGAACCGAAGTCCATCTGCAGCTGACCAGAAATGGTCATGCCTTCTTGGCGGAAAACACGGCGACCAGCGCCATCGAACACCTCGATGATGGCATTCTCCACCAACTGGTTGAGCTCCATGGTCAACAGTCCAGAAGTGGGGTTTGGCATCAAGCTGATGCCCAACTCACCTTCGACCTCAATGAGGCCCACTGTGGTCAAAGTCACCAGTTCTGTGGCCTCACACTCGTTCTCGTCGGTGACGGTCAACGTATATGATCCAGCATCCAAACCTGCGATGTCTTCTGTGTCGTATGGACCACCTGGTCCATCCCATTGATAATTGTAGTCTCCTGTTCCACCATTGACAGAAACTGAGATTTCGCCGTTGGATGCCCCATCAGGGTCAGCTTGGCCGTCCACGGTGATGACAATGGCATCTGGCTCTTCTACGTCAGCAGTGATGTCAGCTTCGCAACCATTGGCGTCAACAGCGAATACGGTGTAGGGTCCCGCATCCAATCCTTGGAAGTTGCCATCAATGTTGGTCGTGCCGGCCAAATCGTAAGTGATTACACCAGTGCCTCCTTCAGAAGTCACCAAAATGGAGCCATCATCATCGCCGAAGCAATCAACGTCACTCGCAAATGCGAACATCTGAATCGCAGCAGGCTCGATCACGTTCACTTCCAATGTGTCAGTGCACATCAAAGAGTCCATGGCAATGATTTTATAAGAGCCTCCAGCCAATTGCTCAAAGACAAGGTCAGATTGGAATGCACTGCCTTCGAGTCCGTATTCAACGGAACCGATGTTTCCTGTTGAACCGGCAATGGTGATGCTTCCGTTCATTTCACCTGCGCACAAAAGGTCCACAACAAGTGCGTTCTCATCAATTTCCAATGCACAGTAGAGGCAGGACTCATCATCGATGGTTGAGCTTGGGTCGTAGTTGGCCGCTGCAGAGTCAGTGCAACCCAAGCAGCTGTAATCGCAAAGGTTGACATCGTAGTCGGTGGCTGAGCTGTCATAGTTGCAGGCGTTCTCGTCGAGACAGCCAACAATCTCTTCTTCGTCGCACACACCGTCCATGTCGGCGTCATTCAAGCATTCTCCATCGCAATCCACATTGGGAGAACCATAGAGGTCAACAGGATAGGTACATCCACTGTCGATGGTGGCTGTTTCGTCATAGTTGCATGCCATCTCATCGGTGCAACCAGCGCAGGTGACATAGTCACAGCTTCCATCGTCCTCAGTGGCTTCCGGATTGTAGTTGCAGGCTTCTTCGTAGATACAGCCATCCACTTCAGCTTCGTCACAAACGCCATCCATGTCAGCATCGTTCAAGCACTCACCCAAACAGTCATAGTAATCAGCTCCGTAGAGGTCTTCAGGATATGTGCAGCTTGGCAAGTCACTCAAAGTGGCTGTGCTGTCATAGTTGCAGGCGTCTTCATCGAGACAGCCAGCGCAACTCGTGTATTCACAGGAACCGTCATCTGAATCAGCAATGGGGTTGAAGTTGCAGCTGGCAATCGTTGTGCAACCTGCAATCGAAGGGACAATCACTGCGTCGATCACGTGAACCACTCCGTTCTCTGCAATGAGGTCAGCAATGATGATTTCGGCGTCCTCAATGAAAATGCCGCCGTTGTCAAAGGTGATGGTGGCGCTTTGACCATTGACCATGTCGATGGTCAACCCATCTGAAAGCATGTCGCTGGTCACAGAGTCCGCAGCCACGTGGTAGGTCAACACATCTGCAAGCAAAGCTACATCCGCAAGCAGTGCGTCCACAATGAACGATGGCAACGCGCCAACAGCAGCATCTGTAGGTGCAAAGACGGTCCAAGCTCCTCCAAACGTAAGGAGGCTGTCAAGGTCAGCTGCCACAACCAAGTCTTCCAAAATGGTATGGGCTTCGCTTCCCTCAATGATGTCAAAGACACTGGCCGCAGGATAGGCGCAACTGCCATCATCGTCTGTGGCAGTCGCCATGAAATTCAAGGCGTCCATGTCGGTACAACCAGGAATCTCGTCTTCATCGCAAATGCCATCTTCGTCCATATCGTTCAAGCAGTTGCCATCGCAATCCACATAATCAACACCGTAAATGTCCTCTGGGTAGTTGCAGTCCTCATCGGGTGCAGTGCACGCATCACCAATGTTGAAGTTGAAGAACATGTCGTTCGACCCCAGTCCATTCTCAAAGATTTGAACGTAGAAGTTGCCCTCCACGTCACCACTTGTGGTCAACTGAGCGATCAACACCTGGTTGTCCTCGCTGTTCGCAGCGATTCCGTTGGCATCACCATTCAAAGCGAACCATGTTCCACCGACTTCAGTGTTCATCACGATATCACTTCCTGCCGCACCAAAACCAGGGTCAAAGTTGGTCAACCAGGGGCTGTCCGGATCTTGAACCGTTTGAATGCTTGCTTCTCCTGAAGAAACGTCTGGACTGGCGGTTAGACCAATGGTCACGTAGCTGTCGTACTGCAGATTCGGGAATGTTGCGATCAAAGACGCATTGAAAATCGGTGTTCCTGAACTCAAAGCGTCTTGATAGAAATCCGTTGTGGTGGTCACCAGAGTGGGGTTGATCGCGTCTCCAGAAACTGAACTAACGAAGTCAGCTGGATTCATACACTTCACGTAGTAACGGTAGGTGGTCATGCCAGCCAAATCACCTGTGGTGTGCACAGCAACTGTATCCACGATGAGACAATACGGAGCCTCAATCACCACTGCTGTCGGGTCGTAGTTGCACGCATCGGCATCAGAACATCCCTCCTCTTCATCGCAAAGTCCATCGCCATCTGAGTCGTTGAAGCAAATGCCATCGCAGTCCACATAATCCGCCAAGGGATAAGTACATGAGCCATCGTCGGCGTCCGCATTCATGTCATAGTTGCAAGCATCCATGTCTGTGCAACCGAACGTTTCATTTTCATCGCAGATGCCATTTTCGTTGACATCGTTGATGCAATTGCCATCGCAGTCATAGTAGTCTTCTGCATATGTGCACTCGGTGTTGTCAGAGACAGTGGCGTCTTCGTCGTAGTTGCACGCCATGTTGTCCGTACATCCTACGCAGCTGGTGAACTCGCAGGAACCATCGTCGTCTGTGGCATTCTCGCTGTAGTTGCACGCGGTGTCGTCCGTACAGCCAGCTGATTCGAGCTCGTCGCACAAACCATCCATGTCTGCATCGTTGATGCACTCGCCATCGCAGTCGTAATACAACTCTGGGTATGTGCAGCTTCCATCGTCAACACCTGCTGTCGAATCATAGTTGCAAGCCGTCTCATCAATACAACCTGGGTCCAACGAGGCTGGATAGTTGTATGTAGGACGCTCCGCTCCCCCTTCTCCAGGCACTTCATTCTGACCGTCACCTTCGATGAAGATTTGAGTGTAGTACTGCACTTGAATTTCTCCTGTGGTCGTGAACTGTCCGGCCAAAACCTTGAGGTCACTTCCTGCGATGCCATTGGCATCTCCATTCAAAGCGTACCAGGCTCCACCGATTTCATCATCAATCACGATGTCTCCTCCTGGCAGTCCACCTCCTGGATCAAAGTTGGTGAGCCAAGGATTTCCTGCAGACTGCACAGTACTCACGTTGGCTTCACCGGCACCTGCGTTGGGTGACCCCTCCAAACCGATGGTGATCCAGCTGTCGTATTCCAAGTCTGGATAAACCGGGAACAAAAGGCTGTTGATGCCATTTGGGGTGCCAGCACCCAAAGTCGCATGGTAGAAGTCTTCAGTAGACGTGACATACGTAGAGTGGTTGGCGTCTCCAGAGATCGAGCTCAGGAAATCGTCCTCATTCTCCATCGTGATGTATGCGCGGTAACAAGAGTAGCCGGTGAGGTCCGTGACGCCAAGGGCGCCAGCAAGGATGCCAATGTCATCCGTAACCACCTCGACTTCGAGGCCATATTCTTGGGCGCTTAACCAAGTTGGCAAAAGGCACAGGGCCAGTAAGAGCTTATGCAGCTTCATTTGTGTAGGGTTGGTTCAATTCGTCACTAAAGTCCATTGTTTAATGAAGCACAAAACGCCCCCCAATGGCCGTCTATCAACAGCCCATGTTGGATGAACCGCCAAAAACGATTTTTTGAATCAAAAAAAGGGCGACCCTTGGGCCGCCCTTTTCCTTCAATATGGTTGAATGATCACTGCTTGACCACGCGAATCGTCTTCACAGAGCTGTCGACAATCAATTGCAAGAAGTAGACGCCTGACTCCATACCGGAGAGGTCCATCCGCTCGATCACAGTTCCTGTGAGGTTGCCCAGGTCTTGGCGAGAAACTTCCCTTCCAAGTCCATCTGTCATGATTGTCATGACAGACTCGCCATTGAGTCCGTTCAATTGAACCTCGACCATTCCGCGCGTTGGGTTCGGGAAGAGGGTCACATCAATCACGTTGAGCACTTCCTCAATTCCACTGACCACAACAATGGTGGTGCTGGTGAACTCACAGCCATTTTCATCAGAGATGGTGACTGTGTAATCACCAGCGGTGACTCCGGAAACATCTTCGTCGGTGCTGGTGAACCCAGGACCTTCCCAAGAGATGCTGTAAGGTGCAGTTCCACCGGTGATAGTGATGTCGATGACACCATCCGATTCAGAACCAGATGCTCCTGCATTGGCGTCTACCGTTACGCCGATTTCGTCTGGACTTCCCACTGTGAAGTCTGCAGAACCTGCGCATTCGCTGTCGTCTTGGGCCGTGACCGTGTAGACACCAGCAGTCAAACCGTCGAATTCGCCATTCGGGCCGAAACCAGCGCCGTCCAGGTCGTAGGTGTAACCCATGCCGGTTCCACCAGTTGCCAAAACTGCGATGACTCCATTCTCATCACCATTGCACAGCACATCTGTGACGACCCCCCCAGGAACAATTTCACTGGGCTGTTCCAACACGACACTGGCGTCAGATGTACAATCGTTTCCGTCCAACAAGGTGATGGCGTAATCGCCACCAGCCAACATGGTCAGCATCAAGCTGTTCAACGTGTCACCTCCATAGATGTAGGACATGGGGGCCGTGCCTCCTTGCGCCTCGAGCGTGATCGCTCCGTTCTCGTCTCCGAAACAACTGGGAGACACCAACTCGACAATGGTCTCAAAAGCAGATGGCGACCCCACTTCAACGTTGGTTGAGTCAGCACATCCATTCACGTCCAATCCGTAGAAAGTGTAGCTGCCTGGAGCCAAGTCTGAAAAGATGTTGTCGCTGAAGTAGCTCAATCCATCCAAGCTGTACTCTACTGCACCGCTTCCTCCGAAGTGCTGCATGGCCACTACTCCATCCTCAGAGTCGGGACAGGTTGTAGGGGCTGTGTTGTCATAAATCTGGAGGGGCAGTGGATCGGCCACGCCGATTCCTGGAGTCGACTCAAAACATCCGTTGGCGTCGAGGGCGTATACCGTATAAAGGTTGGGGCCAAGATTCTCGAAGAGAAGGACGCTGGAACCATTGTTGAAGTAGGTGCCTGTGCTGTCTGTGACTGGAGCTTCAAGACTGAACATGACGTCTCCTGTGCCTCCTGTGCTGCTTCCGCTCAACACTGCGTCTGCAGTTCCAACACAGCTGATGCCGTCAGAAAGAATCGCTGAAATGTTCAGGGGGTCTGGACTTGGGACCATCAACGTGGTGTCGGTGGTGCATCCCACATTGTCAGAAACGGTGATGGTCACCATCCCCGCTGCAACATTATTGAAGTCACCGGTGGCGTTGCCTGTTTCTCCATTGCTGTATGACAAGCTTCCTTGTCCTCCAGTCACGACAACAGACGCGGAACCATTGGAATAACCATTGCAGCTCTCAGGACCTGTAGTTGCAGAGACGATCATCAACTGCGTTGCCGGATAATCACAAGCAAATACGCATGTGCCGTCATCTTCATTGGCGTCCATGGAGTAATTCTCTGCGGCTTCGTTGGTGCAACCGAAAACGGCGCCAGCGATGCTGCTAAAAGGGAGCGTAATCAGCGTGTCGTTGGTTTGCTCGCCATCAATGAACATGAACAAACTCACCACACCAAACAACGTTGTGTCTGTGGTGAACTGACCAATCATCACCAAAGAATCCTCTCCGGCAAAAGCATTGGAGTCCGGGAACAAGGGGAACCACGCTCCACCAATTTGGGAGTCAATGATGATGTCCTGTCCTGTTGCTCCGCCGCCTGGCTCAAAAGGAGCAAGCCAATTGTTGGCGTCATCCACCGCGAAGTTGATGGCAGCTTCACCCGCGTTTGAATTGGATGTACCGGCCATTCCAATCGTCAAGTAGCTGTCATATTGCAAGGATGGAAATCCCCCGAACAAAATGGGGTTGTACCCTTCGTTCGAGTTGGTGCCGACGGCATCGTTATAGAAGTTATTTCCTCCCTGGATTTTCGTTGGGTAGTTGGAATCGCCTTGAACAGCTCCGAGGAAATCGTTTGGAGAACTGAACTTGGCGTAAAGGCGGTAGGTGTTGTAACCCGTCAAGTCGACGGAACCGACCATGCCGATGTCTTCGGCGTAAGTCTCAATGACAATCTCAGTAGCTTGAGAAAAGGCAAGTGTGCTGCAGCAGGCTGCAAGGACACCGAGTAGCAATCGCTTCATGCGTTGGTGTGGTGTTAATGTGAATCTGGGCGCAATATAGATGGACCCTGTCACTCATACACTCCAAAAACGCGCAGAGAATTGCAGGACTTTTCACAGATGAGGTAGGAAAGAAAGAAGGGGGCCGAAGCCCCCTCTTTCATGATGTACACATATAATTAGACTCAGCGTGCCGTCAAACGAATGACAGAGCGCTTTGACGCGCTGTGAACTTCGAGGATGTAAACACCTGAGCGCAACGCCTCTGTGGTATAGGTCAGAACCGTTCCAGCTGAGATGGCCCGGCGGTCGGCCAATACCACTTTTCCACTCATGTCCATGATTCGAATGTCAGCCAATCCATCATGGCCTTCCACCCGTACGTTCAAAATGTCCTCCACAGGGTTGGGGAACACTTCGAGTCCGATTCTGTCCTCCACCTCGAGAACTGAAATCACAGTGCCCACTGTGTCCCCATTGCAGTCCAAGCAACTTGCGTAGCAATAGGCGCCCAACACTTCTACTTCGCCCGAGCGGGTATGGGTGCGGTTTGCCTCTCCGAAAGGATTGGCCTGGCCGCATCCTCCGCCTTCAAAGTCTCCATTTTCGGCCACTTCGTTGTCGACCACTCCTCCTGGAAATGGATCTCCGTTGCAGAAGCGGTATTCAAAAAATGCGGCCCCTGATACTTCGTACGTCACTTCGTAAACATTGTCTCCATCGGCGTCGCTCATTTCCAAGGCTCCAGCCTGCCATTGCGGTGACGTTATGCCGCCGATCAACCAAACCCCAGTTTCTCCCACTGTTTCATTGCTCATGTCCACTTGGAATGTAATGGGTGCTGCATTGGGGTCCGCCACACAGGATTCGCTGCATTGGTTGTAGCAGTATTGGACGGTCATGGCCTCCTCTCCCACTGTGACTGTTCGGTTGCCGTTGGTGACACATTCACCTGGTGGGTTTTCGTTGTCAATGTTTCCATCGCCATCGCCTCCCCAGTTGTTTCCATTGATGAATTTGAACTCGTAGTCACCCGGAGGGATGTCCAAGGTCAACTCGTACACCATGTCTCCGTCATCGTCGGTCAAAAAGTCTTGGCCCGCTGTCCAGCCTTGGAAACTTCCCGCCACACAAACCCCGTTTGCCGAGACTTCAGCTTGGGTGCTCATGTCCACGCGAAAGGTCACGGGGGTTGGCGCAACACAACTTCCGCAAGAACCAAAGCAATAAGGCTGACCCGGTCCCAGTTCGTAGACCATATCGCCACCTGAGAGGGGCACCATCCGATTTCCTGACATGGTGCAGTCACCATCGGGACCTTCCGCGAAATCCCATACGTTTCCGTTCACGAACTTGAACAGGGCCGTGTCCATGGGGTCGAGCATGGCGCCGTCGATTTCTGCTGCATACGTATATATAAGGTCTCCGTCTGAATCTTCCATGGGCAAGAAGTCCGTCGAACTCCAGGCTCCATTTTCATTGAAGTTGCCGTTCATGTGAACCCCCACTGGGTTGATCGCCTCGAGCTGACCCATGTCCACTTTGAACAAAATGGTGGTCGTTCCACATGCTCCGCATTGGCCAAAACAAGGCGCATCCAAAACGGTGGCACCTTCCAGTTCAAAATGCCGGTTGGTTCCTCCGTTCCATGCGCAGGCTTCTGGGGCCGTCTCATCCATGCCCCAGTCGTTTCCGTTCACAAACTTGTATTCGATCAAAGTCAAACTGTCAGACACTTCAACGGTGGCTTCATAAATGCCATCCATGTCATCGTCAGACAAAGCGGTAGACGCTGGGTCCCAGCCCTGAAAGTTTCCCGCAACGTGAACGCCAAGGTCCATGCTGACGGTTTCATTGTTCATGTCCACTCGGAATGTAACCGGGACTGTTTGTGCAGCGATGGTCCCCATCCAGAGCATCGCCAACATTAAGGAGTATGATGTTTTCATAAATCGTGTTTGATGTACACGGCCAATTTAGCTTGCACCCATGTTCGTTTTTCAGCCTGCTTTTCGTTTTTACACAGTTGGATTGGTACTTCTCTTAGGATGTGGCTGGGGGGGCCAAACGACCATGGCCCAAAACCCAGAAGCCGTTTTGGCCAAGATGGAGCCGCCACATTGGTGGAATGGAGGAACCGAATCCGAGTTTGTCCTTTGCCTTTTCGGACCCAATATGGCGAGCTCTCAAGCCACCTCGCTGTCGGAAACCGTCCTTGTTGACCACCAAGAAAGTCGCAGCCATCCGGATTTTCTGTTTGTCCATTTGTCTATACAGCCTGACTGCCCTGCTGGTGACCACCGTTTGCAGTTGAACTTCCCCAATGGAAACCAGCACATCATCCCCTACCCGATTCGGGATTCAGCGGAGCGACCAGCGGGGGGCCAGGGGATTGAGCCAGGGTCCACCATGTATCTCATCATGCCCGATCGATTTGCCAATGGCGAGCCCGGCAATGACGTGGTGCCAGGCCTGAGAGAATCGACCCTGGACAGGTCGGAAATGTATGCCCGGCACGGCGGGGACTTGCAAGGCGTGGCCGCACACACTTCCTACTTGCAGGATTTAGGCATCGACGCCTTGTGGTTGAATCCCGTTTTGCTCAATGACCAGCCATCGGCCAGTTATCACGGCTATGCGGTGACCGACCACTACACTGTCGACCCACGTCTGGGTGGAAATCAAGCCTATCGAGACATGGTGAAAGCGTGTCATGACCGGGGCATTCGCGTGGTTCAGGACGTGATTTTCAATCACTGGGGGCACAACCATTGGATGGTCAAGGATCTGCCAGACAGCACTTGGCTTCATCAATGGCCAGAATTCACCCTGACCAATTACAACTGCAACGTAATGACGGATCCCCATGCCGTTCAAGAAGAGGTGGATGTCTTTAACAAGGGGTGGTTTGTCCGGGAAATGCCAGACCTCGCCCCTCAATCTGACCCCCTGCTGGCCAGCCTTTTGATTCAAAATGCACTGTGGTGGATCTCAGAAGCTGGAATCGATGGGTTTCGGATTGACACCTACCCCTATTCTGATCAGTCGTTCATGGCCGATCTGGCGGATCGCATTCTGAACTCCCACCCCGACTTTTTCATGTTCGGTGAATGTTGGGTCTCCAGTCCTGCGGCCCAATCCAGCTATTTATCGGGCAGCGCCTTGAGCACCCATGATTCGCATTTGTCGAGCGTGAAAGACTTTCAACTTCATTTTGCCTTGCGCGATGCCATTCAAGAAAATCCCACTTGGCGCACTGGCATCACCCGTGTGCATGCCGCCTTGGCCCAAGATGGGGT
>CALKHD010000188.1 GCA_938092195.1 uncultured Flavobacteriales bacterium
ATGGCGACGAGACCACGGAGTTCGCGGCCTTGAGCGTATGCAGCGTACATTTGGTCAGACACGGACTTGTGATCTTCACGGGTGGTCTTCTCCCCGATACATGATCCCATCAAACGGGACAGCGAAGGAAGCACGTTGATCGGCGGATAGATACCCTGTTGGTGCAATTCACGAGAGATAACAATCTGACCTTCTGTGATGTAACCTGACAAGTCAGGGATCGGGTGAGTAATATCGTCACCTGGCATGGTCAAAATTGGGAATTGGGTGATTGAACCCTTCTTCCCCTTGACAATTCCAGCACGCTCGTAGAGCATTGCCAAATCAGTGTACATGTAACCAGGGTAACCACGTCGTCCAGGAACTTCTTCACGAGCAGCACCAATTTGACGCAGTGCATCACAGTAGTTGGTCATGTCAGTGTAGATGACCAGAACGTGGTAATCTTTCTCAAACGCAAGGTATTCTGCAGCGGTCAATGCAAGACGAGGGGTGATGATTCGCTCAACCGCTGGGTCGTCAGCAAGGTTGACAAACAGCACAGCGTTTTCGAGTGCACCGGTTCGCTCCAAGTCGGAACGGAAGAAATTGTATTCTTCAGCGGTGATTCCCATTGCACAGAACACAACGATGAAATCTTCATCGGAGTCCTTGAGTTTTGCTTGACGTGCAATTTGCAGTGCAATGTCGTTGTGTGGGAGACCTGATGCCGAGAAGATTGGCAACTTTTGACCACGCACAAGGCTGGTACAAAGGTCAATTGCAGAGACACCGGTTTGGATGAAATCGTTTGGACTCTGTCGACTGTATGGGTTGATTGCAGCACCAATGATGTCTGCCTTTTCGTCGGCGACAATTTCTGGTCCGCCGTCACGAGGTCGTCCAGCACCGTCGAGGATTCTTCCGACAAGGTCTTCGCTCACTGGGAGCTTGAAGACATCGCCCATGAAGGTGACACCAGCTTGTCGGTCGATTTTTGCTGTTCCTTCGAACACTTGAACGATGACCATGTCATCGGAGGTGTCGAGCACTTGCCCGTTCTTGATGGTACCATTGGAGAGTCGTAGGGTAACGATTTCACCAAAAGCAACAGGTTCAGTCTTGTTCAAAAAGACCAGAGGTCCTTTCACGTCAGTAATGGTTCGGTATTCTTTTCCAGTCATGATATTCCTCTCCTCAGTTGTCCTCCACCGTAGCGGCGATTTCAGCGGTCATTGTTTCGACCATCGATTCGATGACGTCGATGTATCCCTTTTCGAAGCGACCACGCATGAGGTCGGATCGTGATGGGACGTTGACCACATCATTGAGTTGTGCGCCGCTTGCCATTGCAGACTTTGCTGCGTCTTGGAACGACATGATGGCCTTGGCCATTCGGTATTGCAAGTGGATGTCACAGTAAGCGTCGACATCGTGGAAACCATTCTGTTGCAAGAAGAACTCACGAATCATTCGTGCGACTTCAAGGGTCAGTTGTTGGTCTGTTGGCAAAGCATCGGAACCAACGAGTTGGACAATTTCTTGCAACTCGGATTCGATTTGAAGCAAACCGCTGATTTGAGTTCGGACTTCTGGGAAGTCTTGAGAAATGTTGTCTCGGAACCATTGGTCGAGGCTTTGTGGGTACAAGGAGTACGAGTTAAGCCAGTTGATAGCAGGGAAGTGCCGTTGTCGGGCAAGTCCAGCATCAAGACCCCAGAACACCTTGACAATTCGCAAAGTACCTTGAGAAACTGGTTCGGAGATGTCGCCACCAGGTGGAGACACTGCACCGATGACGGTTACAGAGCCGTCATCGCCGTTGAGGGTTTCCACACGGCCAGCTCGTTCGTAGAATTCTGCAATTCGGGACGAGAGGTAAGCAGGGTATCCTTCTTCACCAGGCATTTCTTCAAGACGGGAGGAGATCTCACGCATTGCTTCTGCCCAGCGAGAAGTGGAGTCAGCCATAAGAGCCACGTCGTAGCCCATATCACGGAAGTATTCTGCAATGGTGATTCCTGTGTACACAGATGCTTCACGTGCTGCCACTGGCATGTTGGAAGTGTTTGCGATCATGACCGTTCGCTCCATGAGGGGCTTACCGGTGTTTGGATCAATCAAGTGAGGGAATTCGTCCAGAACTTCTGTCATCTCGTTTCCACGCTCGCCACATCCGATGTAAACCACCAGTTGTGCGTCAGAGTATTTTGCGAGGGATTGTTGTGTGACGGTCTTTCCAGATCCGAACGGACCAGGAATTCCTGCTGCGCCACCCTTTGCAAGTGGGAACAGGAAATCAAGAATGCGCATACCGGTGATGAGGGGGGTGTCTGGTGCGTACTTTTGCTGGAATGGCCGTGGGGTACGGACAGGCCACTTCTGCATCATCTGCATTTCTGTTCCGTCCTCAAGGACGCAGACAGTTTGTGTGACGTTGAAATCGCCTGATTCAATCGATTTCACCTTTCCACCCATGGTTGGAGGTACCATGATCTTGTGAATGATGGTTTCAGTTTCTTGCACGTGTCCAATCACTTGCCCAGCTACCACTTCGTCGCCAGCAGCAACTTGTGGTTCAAAGGTCCAGATCTTTTCGAGGTCGAATGCGTCAGCGTCAACACCACGGGTGATGAAAACACCCATTTCCTTCTCAAGGGTAGGGAGAGGGCGTTGGATACCGTCGTAAATTTGGGTCAGCAGACCAGGTCCGAGTGAAACGGAAAGGGTCTCTTGGGTGTTCAACACGGGTTCGCCGGGTCGAATACCAGAGGTATCTTCGTACACTTGAATAACGGCTTTGTCGCCGTGCAGCTCAATCACTTCGCCCATTAGACCTTCGTGTCCAACACGAACGACGTCATACATTGCAGCGCTCATGCCAGTTGCGGTTACAACAGGCCCGGATATCCGATAAATTAGTCCTTCATTGCTCATTTTTATTTCCTCCATTTGGTTGGAACATTACTTCCAAAGGTCGACTCCAATTGCCTTGCGGATGGTGTCGCGCAGCGTTGTGTCTTCTTCCGTTCCAATGCCAAGCACGGTCGGAGAGACGGATGCCGAGAGTTGGTCACGGAGACGCTCTGGCAGGCCAGCGAGGATTGCGGAGTCGACCACGACAATCCCGACGCTTTTGTTGTTGAGTAGTGATTTGAAGGCGGCGACCATAGCGTCTTCGCCCTCAGGGTTTAGCAGGTGATCGACACCTGCGAGTTGGAAACCAAGAGTGAATTCCGGCGTACCTACAACTGCGATATCCATCTTATTCACCTCAATTTAGTACGTGTGCCTCGAGCACATCGGTTGGCAAACCTGCAAGGCGTCCTCGCACAATAAGCCGCAAATCGTTGACTTCTTGCACCTTCGTAGCAATATAGTGGATGACAGGTAAAGCAGACACTGGATGCAAGAAACTCATGCGCGCCATCTTCTTGTGTTCGCGTTCTTTTAGCCATGTCACAACGGCGTCAAGGCTTCGAGTTTCGTTTGATGTGGCAAGGGCTTCTTCGAACGCAGCACCGTCAAATCGAGGGGCATTGCGGAGCATGTCCAGCATAGCGTCTTTTCCACCGGTAGCAATGGCGGAGAAGGCTCGCTTGGGCAAGATCTTGCCGCCCGGAAGAAGCAAGTCTACAATTTGTTCGTTTGACAACCCAACGGCCTTGGCTTCAAGGACGTTGAGGATGTTGCGGTGATCGATTTCACTTGCCACCAAATCCTTGAGGAATCGAACATCAGGTCCTTTTCCAGTTAAGGCTTTGAGAGCGTTTGTGAAGTAGTGGCGATCAAGAGCGTCTTCATACTCGGAGAGTCGAGCATCTTCAGGAACAGCATTGAGCGCAGATCCAAAGGATTTACGTCGCATTTGGACCGCAGCGGAACGCAGATCGTCTGCATTCTCGATGATTTTGATCCATGGTGTGTTGATGTCGTTCAAGTCCGGAAGGATTGAATTGGTCACCTTTTCAAGTTCCACCTCGTTCACGACAGCGCGCAACACAACCTTTGCGTTGTGATATTCGTAGCGTGAAGTGTAGATTTCGACCATGGCACGAATCTTACCGTTGCACAGGCCGACCATCTTGTCGAGTTCATGTTCTAAGTTGTGAGTGAGGGCAGCTTCAACCAAATCACCGCCGGTCAAACGACCTGCGTACATATCCATCTCAGCTCGGTAACCAATGTCGCCAATGGCTACGGTCAACTGATCTGGAGATTGGCTGATGAGTTGGCGCAGACGGGCACGGTCCGCAAGTTTCTGCCGACGAGCCTTCGCTCGGGCAGCAACGTAGGGTGTGTTTCCGTTCATTACCATCTTAATCCCTCATTCAAACAAAATTGTTGTCGTCGAACTCAATTGGTCTTTCCAAGACTTGTCGAGCAATGTATCAAATCGCATGTCGTAAGAAACAGAGCCGTCGGTGGCTTCGAGAATAAAGCCTCCAATGCCGTCGACTGCATCGCCCATGCCTCGCTTTCCGGCGAGTTCTGAAAGTGCTTTGCGGTCCATTTCCACAGGTCGAACATTGAAGTCCTTACCAATGTCATCGGCCTTGGCCATCAGGGACTTGAGCAAGCTTGCTCGTCCCTTCATTTTCGGACTGCTGAGTTCTGCTCGAGTTGCTGCCAGGGTTTCGTCCAGCACCTTTCGGCGTGCGACGAGAATTTCTTTCTGGTTGGCTTGGCGAGCGCTTGCAACGACTTCACGAGCAATTTGAGTTGCTTCACGTTCGGTGCGAGTGGCCGCTTCTGAGCGGATCGTTGCAGCCTTTTCGGTTGCTTCTGCCACGATGACATCGGCTTCTTCTTGGGCCGTTGCAATCATAGCATCGGCTTCTGCCTTAGCTGATTTTGAGATGTCTTTTGCGAGTGTTTCAAGCGTCATTGTATTTCCTCCGGATGTTGATTTCAATTGGCCGGAAAACCGGCCCTTCCATCATTGGGCTTCCTTATAGGAAGAGCGGTAGAGCACCGAGAATGACGATAGATTCCGGCAAAGCAGTGAAAATCAATGCTGGTCCGAATTTGCTTCCGTCTTCTGCGAGCATACCGACTGCTGCGCTGCCAATGGCTGCTTGGGAGAGGCCGGCGCCAATTGCGGCGAGGCCGAGTGCGATACCAGCGCCAATGGCTGTGTATCCGTCACCGTCTGATGCTCCGGCTGGGTCTATTGCTGCTGCGCCTTGAGCAACCATGGTGATGGCTGCCAAAAGGATCAGTGTTCTTAGGCTCGTTTTTAGGGTGTTTGTGTTCATATTTGCTACCTCTGTATTTTTTGTGTCCGTGGACTATGATTGACCCTCTACATGGAGGGAACGGCCGCCCAGCGGTGCGAAAGCACGGCCGGATCCGTCGTAGAATTTGCCCATCCATTCCACAAAGTGGAGGCGGGCTGCGTGAATTGTAGGGGAGAGGATGCCAAGAGCCAAAGCAAACACCTGGACGAAGAGGAAGATGACGAGGCACAACGCTGCGGTAAGGTAGCCAGATGCGCCACCGGCATCAAGGCCGGCGAGGATGTTTTCCCAGCCGAGAATGATGGAGACTTCTGCGATCTTTACGCCTGCGACACCAACCGCCATGATGCGGAGGTAAGAGAGGGTGTTTGCAAGCAGTCCGAAGGTCTCAATGGGGCCCATGATGATGCCACCGGCCCAGCCAAATCCTTCGTAGATTGCCAGGCCAACGATAAGGCACAGAATTCCACCGATGAGGAGGAAGTTCCAAACGATCTGGAGTTCAAACAATTCGTTGTAGCCCATCACAAAGTTGCGGCAGACCATGAAGCCGCCGGCCAAAATCATCAGCCAAGAGCCCTTTTCGAAGAACGCTGCAGTAAATCCATGCGCCTTGTTGACGTTGGTGAATCCGATGATGAGGCCCACAAGGATATGGAAGACGCCCAAGTAGACGGCCAGCGAGACGTACTGTTCGAGACCGTGTCCAGCACTTGCACGGTGGAATGGCATCATGACGAATGGATGGTCTGGGTCGCCGAGTCCGAGCAGCACAGCAATGTTTTCAGGAAGCACGAAGAAATCGTGAGCCCAGTCATAGAAGGAAGTGAGGAACCCAATGTCAGGCCCCCATCGATACCCGTCTTTGAGGACGCCAGCGCTGTCAAACATGCTTCCATCCCATACGAACCCAAAGCCTTCTGCAAAAATGATGCCCCATACTATGCATGAGATCCCCATCCAGCGAAGGATGGTCATTCCCTTTTGGGCGAGTGGATCCACAGCGAATGGCTTGGAACCAAGCCAAAGTGAGAGAAGAACAAGAATGAGCCCGTAACCCCAATCGCCCAAAATCATCCCATAGATGAGAGGGAAGGTCATCATGATGAGCATGGATGGCTCAAAGGTACCGTACTTTGGCCGGCCGACAAGGTCGACAAGCAGTTCGTATGGCTGGGTTGCCTTTCCGTTTTCAAACTGAATCGGAGGCATTGGCTCTTCGTGGTGCTCGTCAGAAGCCGGCATAGCCCGAATCATGGTGAGGGAGATGTCCAGTTCAGGCAAATTGATCTTGCCATCGCCGTCCAAATCCATAGCCTGAACCAGCGGGCCGACGTCCCAAGGCGGGAGATCTGCAACGTTAGCGCTCTTGAGCGCTTGCTGGAATTCATAGCTGTCGATTTTACCTGAGTCGTCCAGATCCATCGACTTGAAGAATTGGAAGATTGATTGCTTGGTCCTGAGCAAATAATCAGAGAGCATCACAAGTTCTTTTGCCACATCAGGTGTTGATTCTCCATGGCCGCCGTGGCCGTGATGAGGATCCACATACGCTTCGACGCTGACGTGCGATGCGACTTTGCCAAGTTTCGACTTGACCATTTCACCTTGCGAGGTTGGGACCCAGCCGTCGAGAGCGAAGGCTTGGTCGCTTACTGCGACAAGGGTTGGAGCGGTGTAGATTGAATCCTCGCGGGTCAAAAATTCAGAAAGCGCAACGAGCGAGCGAGCGTTTCGGTCAACCCAAGCATCCAGCGCTTCTTGAGTCGAGGCGATGGTGTTCTCGAGGGAGGTGATTTCGGAAGTGACATCGCTCAGTTTCTTAGCGGGTGAACCTTCGCCTGCTGGAATCTGAACTGCTTTTGCCCCGAGTTCTGCAAGACAAATCTGCACTTCTGCTGCGTGCTGAGTCTGGCATGCAACGGCAACAACGCCTGGTGCGCTGTGGAGGAGAATTTCGGTACCGAGGGCTGCAAAGACGCTCTTTGCCTTGCTTGCTCTGGCGGTTTCCCCAACATAGACTTCGAGTCCATCGAAGCCGCCCATGAGTTCAAGGGGGATCTCGAGGGGGGCGAGGCGCTTGAGCACCTGCATTTGATCGTTGAGCGTTGAAATTGAAGCCTCGCTGTCTCGAATTGTGTCGAGGTATGCGAGCGCGTCGTCGATTTTTGCCTCAAAGGTCTCGGCCAGTGCCTTGGCTTTTGCAGCAGGAACTGGCCCGTCGGTGTTCACGGCGCTGACAGCAGACAGGACGGCTCGAACTTTGGTGAGCAGAGCGCTGGTTTGATTGGCCCCTTCGGTGGAAAGAGCTCGGCCAACGCCGATTCCGTCTTGGAACTGGCCATATTCTTCAATGTGAACGCAGGAAAGCGAAGCGCAGACCCTCAGAACGTCTTCCATCTTATCGACGGGAGCCGCCACGGTGAGGCGGGACATTTCTGCGGTTGCGAACATGGGAACAACTCACTGGGAATTTACGGTTTCGAGAAGGTGTGCAACCGCCTTCTTTTGGCGGCCTGCTGCTGAGGATTCGATTGATTCGACGACCTTGTGCCCTTCCTTGGCCACGCCGTCTGCTTCCTTGTTTGCTTCACTGCGAGCAGCGTCGAGTGTGACTTGAGTATCGGCGACCGAGCCATCGGTTGCGTCGGCAACGAGTTGCACGGATTGACGCCGTGCTTCTGCTGCGATTCGACTGACTTCTGCTTGGGCGTCAGCAAGTTGCTTTTCGGCATCTTGTTCGGCTTGCTTGATTTTGCGAAGGACATCGGCCATACCCAAGATAAACACCAGCATTTTCGCTGAACGGGAGGGGGTTTATGAGGGTAATGGGGGTGTTTCAATGACCAATCGTTCAGATGAACCGACTTTACTGCTCTGGCTTCGTGCCACGGAAACGGCTTGCCATAGCAAAGGGCCACAAAAGGCGCCCTTGAACTT
>CALKHD010000189.1 GCA_938092195.1 uncultured Flavobacteriales bacterium
TGCCCATGGGCTCTTCCACATCAATGCCGATTCCGATGGCCGCAGCCATGGGCTCGTGAATCAAAAAGACCTCTTTTGCGCCGGCATGCTCGGCGCTGTCTTTCACGGCTCTTTTCTCCACCTCTGTGATTCCAGAAGGGATGCAAATCACCATGCGCAGCGTGGGGTTGAACAAACTGCGCTTTTGGTTGATCATTCGAATCATCCCCTTGATCATGTCTTCCGCACACTGGAAGTCCGCGATCACGCCGTCTTTCAACGGTCGGATGGTTTTGATGTTTTCGTGCACCTTGCCGTGCATCTGCTGCGCTTGGCGCCCAATGGCCAAGGTTTTTCCGGTGGTGCGGTTCTTCGCCACGATGGAGGGCTCGTCCACCACGACTTGGTCCTCGTAGTAGATCACCGTATTCGCGGTGCCGAGATCGATGGCGATCTCTTGCATGAAGAAGTTGAACAATCCCATTTGTCTCAAAGGTGGTAAACCAACGTGCAATAACCGCGGCATGTTGCCGAAGGATGGTTGAGATGTTGAAAAAGGCTCAAAACGTCAGGAAAACCTATCAGTGGCGGAAGTGCCTGACACCCGTCATCGCCATGGCCACTCCGTGGTCATCGCAATAGGCAATGCTCAGGTTGTCTTTGATGGACCCACCGGGCTGAACCACCGCTACAACGCCAGCTTTGTGTGCGATTTCAACGCAGTCCGGGAAGGGGAAGAATGCATCACTTGCCATCACGGCCCCCTCCAAAGAGAAGCCCATTCGGCCCGCTTTGTCGATGGCTTGGTTCAATGCATCGACGCGCGAAGTCTGGCCGGTTCCGCTGGCAAGAAGTTGGCCATCGCGCGCCAAAACGATGGTATTTGAGCGGGTGTGCTTCACCAGTTTGACCGCAAAAGCCAAGTCTGTGGCTTGTTCGCTCGAGAGGGCCGTTTGGGTCACACATTCGAAGTCTGCTTCGGATTCCATGCGGTCATCGGGCTGCTGGACCAGGTGACCTCCCAAGGCTGAACGGATCAATTTCGGGGCCTCAGGCCAATGGTGCTGGGTGAGAAGAATGCGGTTTTTCTTTCCGCTCAGCAAAGCGAGCGCGGCGGGTTCATAATCAGGGGCAATCACCACTTCGCAAAACAGTGTGTGAACGGCTTCTGCCGTGGCCACGTCCAGGGTCCTGTTGCACATCACCACGCCGCCAAAAGCAGAAACGGGATCGCCGGCCAGTGCATCGGTATAAGCCTGGGACAAGTCTTCGCGAGTGGCCAGGCCACAGGCGTTGTTGTGCTTCAAAATGGCCACCGTTGGGGCGCCGTCTTTGAATTCCGCCATGAGTTGCACAGCCGCATCCACATCCAGGAGGTTGTTGTAGCTCAGGGCCTTTCCATTGTGTTGGGTGAAGAGGCCTTCGAGGTCGCCATAAAAAGCGCCTTTTTGGTGGGGGTTTTCTCCGTAGCGCAGCGGCGTGCATGCCGTTTCCAAGAGCGAAAGAACTTCGGGTTGTCCACCTTCTCTGATCCACGTGCCAATGGCCGCGTCATATCCGGAAGAAACGCCAAATGCAGCGCCGGCCATGCGCCGACGAAAGTCCAAGTCAGTGCTGAGGCCATCGGCCAAGGCTTCCACCAAGTCTCCATACTGACCTCGGGAAGGGATGCAAATCACATCGCGGAAATTCTTGGCCGCAGCCCGAATCAAAGCGATGCCTCCGATGTCAATTTTTTCAATGATTTCGCCCTCTTCCGCGCCGGATGCCAGGGTCTCTTCGAAAGGATAGAGGTCCACAATGACCAAGTCAATGGGGCCGATGCCATGGTCGGCAACGTCGATGTCATCGGGGGCAAAGTCCCGCCGGGCGAGGATGCCGCCAAACACCATGGGGTGCAAGGTTTTGACACGTCCACCAAGCATTTCAGCCGTTTGTGTTACGGATTCCACAGGGGTGACTTCGGCACCGAGGGCTTCGATGGCACGCTGGGTGCCTCCCGTGGACAGGATCTCCACACCGCCGGCTTTCAAGCGTTCAACAATGGGAGCGAGGCCTTCTTTGTGATAGACCGAGATGAGGGCGCGTTGGATGGTGCGTTGCATGGCTGTGACCGTGAGAGAAGCGTCAAAATTAGCCCACAACCTGAGCTCCACCACCCCTTGATGTAGCTTTGCTGCATGTCGCGTCGATTGTTCGTTGAAAGCTTTGTGCAGGCATGGCAATCGTTGATCACCAATCGGTTGCGCACCTTCCTTTCCTTGTTGGGGGTGATGATCGGAATCTTCATGATTACCGCGGTTTTTGCGGTGTCAGACTCCTTGGAGGAGAACATCAAGGGCATTTTCAGCTCGGTCCGAAGCGACGTGTTGTTTGTGGAGAAAATGCCATGGACATTCTCTTCGGATTATCCGTGGTGGAAATACGCATTGCGAAATGACCCCACTTTGGAGGACGCAGAAATGCTCCAGGGGCGTCTTCCCTCGGCCCGCAGTGTGGCCTTTCAAACGGGAAGCATGGCCACTGTGGTCAAAGGAAGCAGCAGCTTTGAGGGCGCCCGTTTGGGCGCGGTGACCTTGGATTACTTGGACGCCATTGAGCTGGACATCGCGGAGGGTCGCTTTTTCTCGCCCAGAGAAGTGCAGGCCGCCATTCCTGTGGTGCTCTTGGGCCGTCAAATTGTGGACCGGCTTTTTCCAAATGGCCAAGCGATCGGACAGACTTGCACAGTGGAAGGCCGCACGGCCCGGGTGATCGGGGTTTTGGCCCAAGAGGGCACATCCATTGTTGGAGAGGGTTCCGATGATTTGGCCTTGATTCCGGTGAGTTTTGGGCAACAAATGCTCAATTTCAAGGCGCTCAAAACGTCCATTTTGGTTCGCGCCAAGAAGGGAGTGGACCTGGAAACGTTGCGCGGAGAGGTCATCGCTGCCTACCGACCCATTCGAAGGCTCCATCCCCGAGACGAAACAGATTTCGCTGTGAATGAGGTGGAAATGCTGACGGCATTCATCGACGTTTTGTTTGGCCGGGTGGAATACGGGGTTTGGTTCATTGGTGCGTTTGCCATCCTCATCGGGTGCTTCTCTGTGGCCAACATCATGTTCGTTTCCGTCAAAGAGCGCACGCCGTTGATTGGCGTTCAAAAGGCGCTCGGGGCCAAACGAAGTTTTGTTCTCGCTCAGTTTTTGACAGAAGCCGTGGCGCTGTGCGTCATGGGAGCCCTCTTGGCCTTGTTGGCTGTGGCCTTATTGATGGTGGTCATCAATTTGACCGTGGATGGGTTTTCCCTGGTGTTTGGTCCGGATCGTTTTCTGTTGGGGCTGGGGATTGCCGTGGTCAGCGGTATTTTGGCCGGTTTGGCACCCGCCTTGCAAGCTGCGCGCATGGACCCAGTTGAAGCCATGCGCAGCGCCTGATTCAAAGGGTCAAACTGATTCCAATGCTCGCCGAGCTTCGGCGACCATCGAGCAATGCATTCTCTTCGGGTTCGTCACCCATGGCATGCTGAGTGAGCTGTCCTCCGAATCGATTGCCGCAGCGCAACACCAAGAAGCCTTGACCCTCCATCATGGAGATGCGGATCCCCGTTGCCCACCCATAGAACAAGGTGGCGTCGAATGAAGGAATGGAGTAAGATGTTCTTTCCTCGAGTTCGTCAAAAGTCCGAACGTCGAGCAATGTGGAAGCCACCCCAGCCTCTCCTTCCACGAAAGGACGAAAGCGCCCCCTGAACAGCTCCAAGTGGAGCAAGCCTGCTGCTTGTGGCATCAACGCGCGCCTGCGCTCCGTCTTGTCTGATGTGGCATTGACGGCAGTGGTTTGACCATCCATGATTCCCAGCCCCAATCGAAACCCTTTTTGCAAGGGGTGGATGGAGCGGTTCAAGAAGGTGACCTCAAGCCCTGGGTTTGTGATGTTCTCGCGATCGTAAAGGCCGGTGGAGAAAAAGGCATTTCCCGAAATTTCAAGTGAATGGGGATTTTTCGCTTCCACAAATCGAAACGGGCGCTGACCATGGCACCATCCAACGGTCAGCATCAGCGCCGTGAATGCGAACATCTTCTTCAACGGATTCAAGGGGTCGGAGGAAAGAAACATGGCGGTGATTTGTCTTTGTAAGGCAGAAAGCGTGCCAAACCATTCATCCAAGTCTTTCCTTTGCACCATGCGCGTGATGGTCACCGGTGTTTCTGGGCAATTGGGAGGGAGGTTGATGTCTTTTTCTGGAACCCAAGTTGCTGCCGAAAAAACGCTTTTGCCTTGCGGGCGGGACCTGTGGGACTTGGCTGAACCAGAAGGGATTGGCCAAGTCTTGGATGCCTTGAATCCAAATGCAGTGGTCCATTGCGCAGCCTTCACCGCAGTGGATGCGGCAGAGGACGCCCAAGGTCAAGCCAACACCATCAATGCTGTGGCTCCTGGCCTGCTGGCAGCAGCTTGCGCCGAGCGAGGAATCAAACTGATTCACATCAGCACCGATTACGTTTTTGAAGGGTCCGCGAATGCCCCTTATCAACCGGATGACCCCACTGGACCCATTGGGGCTTACGGGGCGAGCAAATTGGCCGGAGAAAAGGCCGTTGCGCTGGCCGATCCCACAGCGTCCATCATTCGGGTGAGCTGGCTCTATGACAGCCAGGGAGAGAATTTCCTCAACACCATGTTGCGCCTTTCCGAAGGACGCAGTGAATTGACCGTCGTCGATGACCAATGGGGTTGTCCAACCCATGCAGGGCACCTCGCTCAGGACTTGTTGCTGTGGTTGGACACCATGTTCGAGGACCCCAAGAAAACGGCAGGTATCCAGCATTACGGGCATGAAGGAATCACCACTTGGCACGGGTTTGCATCGGCCATCATGGCTCAGCGCGCGCCCCATGTGAAGGTGCTTCCTGTGCCCTCTTCGGCCTTTCCGACCAAGGCCAAGCGTCCGGCATACAGCAAGCTCGACGAATCTTCGTTTTTCCAATCCATTGCAGGCCAACCTGTGACATGGCAGGCGGCCCTTCAGGCATGCCTCGAATCCACCCCCCTCTCATAAGGGTCTGACTTTCCATATTTCCACCACCGATATGAACCTTGACCACATTCGAAAACGCGCCGAGGCGTGGACGGCGGCTCCGCATGACGAGGACACCATTCATGCCGTCAAAAGCATGCTGTCCTCTGAGGATACCGAAGCGCTCATTGAAGCGTTTCACCAAGATTTGGCTTTTGGCACAGGGGGAATGCGAGGAATCATGGGGCCCGGAACCAACCGCATGAATGCGGCCGTGGTGGCGATGGCGACCCAAGGCCTGGCAGATTACTTGGCCCATCACCATTCCGGTGACATTTCTGTGGCCATTGCCCACGACAGCCGTCATCGCAGCGATGAATTCACCCGCGTGGCCGCTGAAGTTTTTGCGGGAAACGGCATTCACGCCCATGTGTTTCCCTCGCTCCGCCCCACGCCAGAATTGAGCTTTGCCATCCGGCAGCTCGGGTGTCAGGCTGGAATTGTGGTGACCGCCAGCCACAATCCCAAAGAGTACAACGGGTACAAGGTGTATTGGGGAGATGGAGGCCAAATCGTTCCTCCGCACGACAAAGGGATCATTGAGAGGGTGCGCGCCGTCGAAGGACTCCACGCGGTGCGTCGGGCGGGGTCCGACTCCGAACTCATCCATGTGATCGGAGCCCAGCTGGATGCCGATTACCATGCGACCATTGCCGGGCACAGAATCAGTGACCAACTCATCAATGAAGGCTCAGATTTGAGCATTGTGTATTCGCCATTGCATGGCACTGGGGCAGTCAGCATGGCTCCAGCGTTGGAGCAATGCGGGTTTCGAAATGTGGACGTTTTGGCTGAGCAGGCCACACCTGATGGGGCTTTCCCCACTGTGGATTCCCCCAACCCGGAGGAGGCCAGTGCCTTGCGCATGGCTTTGGAGCGGGCCGAGGCCACTGGGGCGGAGTTGGTTCTGGCCACAGACCCCGACAGCGATCGCGTTGGTGCAGCGGTTCGTCAAGCGGGTGGTGGATTTCGGCTGCTGAACGGAAACGAACTGGCGTCATTGTTGGTGCATTACGTGCTCAAGTCGAAGGCAGATCGCGGTGACATTCAGGAAGGAGATTTTGTGGCCAGAACGGTGGTCACCACGCGCTTGATTTCGGACATCGCAGCGGAATTCGATGTGCCTGTTGCCGAAACGCTCACCGGGTTCAAATGGATTGCAGCGGAAATTGCAGAGCGCGAAGGGCGCGGACAGTTTTTGGTGGGCGGTGAAGAGAGCTACGGCTATTTGGTGGGCGATGAGGTTCGCGACAAAGACGCCATTGCGGCTGCGGCCATGATTGCCGAAATGGCAGACGTGGAATGGAGAAAGGGCCGAACCTTGTTGGATCGATTGCGGGATTTGCACCGGCACTATGGAATGTACCGAGAGGCTTTGGTTTCGCTGAAGCGTGAGGGCATTTCCGGTGCAGAGGAAATCCGCGACATGATGGCTGGTTTTCGGACATCGCCACCGGCTTCGCTTGGCGGAGAGCAGGTGGTCGAGGTGAGGGACCATTTGAACGGGTGGAACGGGTTGCCACCCTCCAATGTGGTTCAGTTTTTGACCGAAGGTGGCGCAATGATCACAGCTCGGCCTTCGGGTACAGAGCCCAAGATCAAATTTTATTTCTCAGTCAGCCAAGAATGGCTGGAAACGGATGCACACGGGGTGGTTTGGGAGAAGTTGGGCGAGCGCATTCAGCGCATCGGAACCGACTTCGGAGTGCAGGTTAGCCCTTAAAGGCGGCTTCGTATACCGAAATCCAGTCCTCTGGAGACATGCGTTCAAACAGGGAGGACAGGACAGGGAGGGCCGCGGTCAACCGCTCTGGGCGTTTGAAACGAATGCAGCTTTTGCCCATGTCGAGGCGCCCGCATTCTTTGGGGTTCCATTCCATTTGGAATGCACTCAACAAATCGGGGTCTGCGTATAGACCCATGTGGTAAAGAGAGATTTGACTCTTGGTGCTGGCCACAGAAACAAAGGGAAGAGGGTCCTTGGGGTTACAGTGGTACCCCGCAGGGTAGATGCTGTGCGGGACCGTGAAATGAACCATGCGACCATCTGAATGCTCCTTGAACCCTTCTGGCAAATGCCGCCTCAACACATCGAGCAGCGCTAAAACCGGTGCCACTCTCTCTTGGGGAAGGGCTTCAACGAAAGAGGCGAGGTTGGTCACGGGCTTATATCTCTGGAATCCAAGGGTCGATGAGGGGAAGAAGAATGCGAGCTGTGTTGTCCAGCGCCGGCCAGAGGTGGCTGGATTCGCGCCATTCCACAGGCAAGACTTCTGTTCCCAAAGTGCCTTGGATGAGCAAAACCAAGATGGACCAAAACAACCAAGCCCGCCCGGTCGCAAAAACCAACCCGCCCAATCGGTCCATGGGCTTGAGTGCAGTGATGTCCACGATTTTCTCAATCACC
Organism: uncultured Flavobacteriales bacterium; assembly: GCA_938092195.1. Lineage (GTDB taxonomy): Bacteria > Bacteroidota > Bacteroidia > Flavobacteriales_D > Sanyastnellaceae > UBA8752. The sequence continues at coordinate 7,449 of CALKHD010000189.1, forward strand.
CTGCCCAGCAGATGAACCCCAATGGCCACGGCCAAAAAAGTCAAGGCAAATGCAGTGATACCCAGGTAGGATTTGCCAATGGAAAACTCCGCATCCAGCCATGCGGCGGCCAAGTCGGAACCAAACAAAGCAGCATAAGCGCCGAGAAAGAGCGCCGCCAATCCAGTCAACTCCAAGATGAACCCCTTTCGGAGGCCCCGAATGGCACCCCAAAGCAGTGGGATCGCAAGAACAATGTCAAGTGGAGAAATTCCTTCAGGCATGTAACCTCGCAATAATACGTTTGCAGAAGATGAAAGCGAATGGAAAGGTGCGTTGGGCCACTGAGGAGGATGTTCCTCGTGTGTGGGAATTGATTTTGGAGTTGGCCGAATATGAGCGTGCGGCAGACCAAGTGCGCATCAATGCCGAGGTGCTGGGCCGAGATGGGTTTGGTGAGAACCCTGCTTATGGGTTGTTGGTGCTGGAGCCAGTCGATCGCGATGAGGTGGTGGGAATGGCTTTGTTTTACGAGAAGTACAGCACGTGGAATGGCCGGTGTTTGTTCTTGGAAGACCTGGTGGTGACGGCCTCTGAGAGGGGGCAAGGCTATGGGAGACAGCTTTTTTCTGCCGTGGCAAAAGAGACCCAAAAGCGGGGCCACGCCTACATGCAATGGCAGGTGTTGGATTGGAATGAGCCCGCCATTGGATTCTACAAATCGTTGGGTGCCGCTTTGGACGGAGAATGGTTGAATGGCCGTTTAGAGGGCCAGGCTCTAGAAGGATTGGCCAAGGGCTGAGCATGGCTTGGGTCGTTCACAAATTTGGCGGTGCGTCCGTGCGAGATGCAGCGGGTGTCATCAACCTTGGAGAGATTTTGTCTGTCCGACGCAAGGACCAAGACCAAGGGCTGGACCAGGCTGTGGTGGTCAGTGCCATGGGCAAAACCACCAATGCTTTGGAAGAGGTGTGGAGGGGATTGGCCGATGTTGAGGACATCAACGCTTTGCTTGAACCCGTGATCGGCAGCCATGTCCAAGTGGCCCAGGAGTTGAACCTTCCTGAGTCGGTGCTGGCCCCAGACTTGGATTCCTTTCGTGCTGTGGCCAAAAGCTGGATTGGAAAACCACCGACAGATGGGTCTTACGACGCACTTGTCGGGTTTGGCGAGCGTTGGTCAACCCGGATTGTCGCGGCACATTTGAGGGCCCAAGGGACCCCATCAGGTTGGGTTTCCGCTTGGACTTTGATCCGGACCAATGCCTGCCACCGCGCCGCCGAAGTGAACCTTGAAGGCACCCAGCAGGCCATTTCTGAAGCCGCAAAAACTTGGGCGGGGGTGATTCCCGTGACCCAAGGCTTTGTGGGTTCTTCTGCCGACGGTTTGCCCACGACGTTGGGCAGAGAAGGGTCAGATTTCAGTGGGGCGTTGTTGGCTGAGTCCTTGGGGGCCGAGAAGTTTTGCGTCTGGAAAGACGTGCCGGGCGTGATGACAGGGGACCCCAGAACTTGGCCTGCTGCCGGCTTCATTCCGAGGCTGGATCACAAAACTGCAGAAATCATGAGTGAGGCCGGCGCCGGGGTGCTGCATCCCGCCACGATGGCACCGCTGCGCCGAGGAAAAATCCCATTGCTCGTCAAGAGTTTCAAAGACCCAGCAGCCGAGGGAACTCGAATTGATGGAGATGAGCCTCCTTCAGACCTGCCCCCATTGTGGACCATGTCGCAAGTCTCGGGTCAGAAATGGCACGTTCGCTGCATTGGGGCAACAGAGGATTTGGCCCGACACATGTGGTTGGAGCAGTTTCCAAAATCGCGTGTGGATCTGGCGGAAAAGGACGCAAAGTTGCCCGGCTGCATCCTGCTTCACGTCACCCATTGACCTTTTTGGGGCAAAAAAAACGCCGGCTGAAGGGCCGGCGCATGGGATGGAGTCATCTCAGAATCTAATATTCATCCTCGTTGAAGAAGAAGTCCTCTTTCGAAGGATAGTCCGGCCAGATGTCCTCGATTGTGTCGTAGGTCTCCTGGTCGTCCTCGATTTGTTGCAGGTTTTCCACCACTTCCAGAGGGGCTCCGGTTCGCATGGCGAAATCAATCAACTCGTCCTTGGTGGCTGGCCAAGGGGCATCTTCCAAATAGGATGCAAGCTCTAACGTCCAATACATTTTGCGTCTGTTCAGGCGCGGCAAAAGTAACCGAGCCGCTGAAGTGTGCAAGCCTTACGCGCGTCATCCGCAAAATGTTCGCCCTGAAGGGCACATAAATCGCTCAAGATGATGGATTAGAGGCCTCAATGGGCCACTTGACCTCTTCGGTTCCAGTGGCGTGTGCCACCCAACGTCCGAGCGTGAAGAAGGCATCGCTGAGTCGATTCAAGTACCGAAGGGCCACACTGGGCTGTGACACGAGGCGGTCTAAGGCCACAGCGCGGCGCTCGGCTCGTCGGCAAACCGTTCGGGCCATGTGGCATTGGGTCAAGGCGGGATGTCCGCCGGGAAGAACAAAATTCCTCAAGGGAGCCAGGTCGGCTTCGAGGGCATCTATCCAGGACTCAAGGCCTTTGATTTCATCATCGCCCACGGTGAGGGCCCCTGGGCGGGGACCTTCCGGATCGGCGAACACGCCGCCAATTCGAAACAAATGGTCTTGAATGTTGCGAAGGGTGGTCGATTGGGATTGGAGTATCTCGTGGTCCACCAACCCTCCGACCACAGCATTGAGCTCGTCGAGCGTGCCATAGGCTTCGATCCGGGCATCGTCTTTGTGAACCCGATCACCGTTGAACAAGGAGGTCTCCCCTCCATCACCTGTGCGTGTGTAAATGCGCATGGGACAAAGGTGGGTCATGTGAATTCAATCTGATTCGCTTCGTCCACAAGGACCATGACCCTCTCGAATTACCTTCGTGCCGTGGAGCCTCAAGAGAAAACCGACAAGCAACGCCGCTATGACCTCGCCTATTTGAGGATGGCCAAAGAATGGGCGCAATTGTCCCATTGCGAGCGCAAGCAGGTGGGGGCCTTGATCGTGAGGGATGGAATGATTGTGTCCGATGGGTACAATGGAACCCCGAGCGGGTTTCCCAATGCCTGCGAAACGGCCGAGGGTGAGACCCATTGGTACGTGCTTCATGCCGAGGCCAATGCCATCACCAAGCTGGCCAGGTCCTCGCACACGGCGCAAGGCGCCACTTTGTACATCACCCTCTCACCCTGTCGTGACTGTGCCAAACTGATTCATCAGGTGGGCATCCGTCGCGTGGTCTACATCCACGCCTACAAGGACGACTCTGGTTTGGGTTTCTTGAACCAAGCAGGGGTTGAGATTGTACGTTATCCCGAGGATGAGCACTGAACGTACCCCCAAACCCAATGCATGGGTTCCCTTGGCATTGGGCCTGGCCCTTTGTTTGGGCGCCTACTTGGGCCGTGGATTGGGCAAAGGACAGGATGCCTGGGACCTCGGACAGTCGCGTTTTGTGCCCTCTGGGCAAGTGTTGACTTCGGTCTTGGACCGCATTGACCGCATGTACGTGGACCCCATCAGCCGAAGTCGGTTGACGGAGGTGGCCATCGACGCGATTCTCGACGAGCTCGACCCGCACAGCGATTGGTTCAGCGCAGAGGAGCTGGCCGCCATGGCAGAGCCCATGGAAGGCAATTTTGAAGGCATTGGGGTGGAGTTCTTGCTTCAAGAAGACACCATCATGGTGGTGACACCCATTCCTGGCGGACCCAGTTCAGAAGCGGGTGTGCTGTCCGGAGATCGCATTGTTGCGGTGGATGACAGTGTGATTGCAGGTACGGGTTTGACCAATTCCAAGGTCATGAAGTTGCTCAAGGGTCCTGCGGGCACCAAGGTGAGGTTGGGCCTCATGCGTCCAGGTGCATCCGACAGTGGACGGGTTGAGGTGGCGTTGAACCGCGGACGAATCCCCATCCACAGTGTGGTCGCATCGGAGATGATGCCCGGACGGATTGGATACCTGAAGGTCATACGGTTTGCCAGAAACACCCACGAAGAATTTGAAGAAGCGCTGCAGGCCCTGTATGCCAAGGGTGCCGAGCGCTTTGTGCTGGACTTGAGGGGCAATGGCGGTGGTTACTTGCACGCAGCAGTTCCCATGGTGGAAGGGTTTTTGGAAAAGGACGACCTGGTGGTGTACACCGAGGGTGCTGCTCAGCCGAGAAGGGACTACATCACAGAACGTCCAGGTCAACACCGCCAAGAGCCGTTGGTGGTTCTGGTGGATGAAGGCAGCGCTTCGGCAAGCGAGATTTTGGCTGGGGCACTCCAAGACCATGACCGTGCCGTGGTGGTGGGCCGCCGGACCTTTGGAAAAGGCTTGGTGCAAGAGGAGTTTCCCGTGGCCGACCGGGGGGCACTGCGGTTGACCGTTGCTCGGTATTACACGCCCAGTGGCCGAAGCATCCAGCGTCCATATGGCGAAGGCATCGATTACGAGGAAGAGTGGCTGGTCAGGCAAGAGCGAGGCGAGTACATGGAAGCCGACAGCGTGATGGTGGTGGATTCTCTGGCCTATTTCACGGCTGCTGGCCGGACCGTTTTTGGTGGAGGGGGCATTTCGCCCGACGTCTTTGTGCCCTTGGACACCATGCGCTACCCCGCGTCTTTCCGGGAGCTGGTTTATGCCGGCCGGCTGAGGGAGCACGCGTTCCAGTTTGGTTCCGACCACAGGCTGCGGCTTCTGGCTTTGGGCCGTGTTGAAGATTTCATGGACGCGGTTGAGTCGGGTCTGGATTTGGAGGTGGACCGGTTGATTGACGAGACTTTTTTGCCCGATGACGGCCGAGATCAATCGCGGTTGTTGTGCCGCCGAAGGGTGGCCGAGCGTGTGGCCCACAACCTTTGGGGAGAATCGGCGGGCCACAGGTCAGCCCTGCGGTTCGACCCAGAATGGAAGGCTGCCGTGGCCGCTTTTGAGCGGTGGAATGACCTTTTGCTACCCCCTGAGAAGCAGTCTGCTTCGGCAGAGGGCATGGAACCATGACGGTTCAACTAGATTTGACATTACGAGCAACGTCTCACCCAAACTGAATACTTCTGATATGGCTTTTGAATTGCCCCAACTCCCTTACGCATACGACGCCCTCGAGCCTCACATTGATGCGCGCACCATGGAAATCCACCATGGCAAGCACCATGCTGGATACACAGCCAAGCTGAATGCAGCGGTCGAAGGAACCGACCTCGCTGGCAAATCCATCGAAGCCCTCTGCGCAGAGAACGCCGACAATGGCGCTGTTCGCAACAACGGTGGAGGTTACTACAACCACAACATGTTTTGGACCAGCATGTCTCCCAATGGAGGCGGCACTCCAGACGGTGACTTGGCCGCCGCCATCGATTCAGCCTTTGGATCATTTGATGGGTTCAAAACGGCTTTTTCGGCTGCAGCTGGAACCCGGTTCGGCAGTGGATGGGCTTGGCTTTGCGTCAAAGACGGCGTCCTTGAAGTTTGCTCTTCAGCCAACCAAGACAACCCACTCATGCCCGGTGTGGGCTGTGGTGGCGATCCCATTCTCGGTTTGGATGTTTGGGAGCACGCTTACTACCTGAATTACCAGAACCGCCGCCCTGACTACGTCGCGGCTTTCTTCAATGTCATTGATTGGAACGCCATTTCAGCGCGTTTTTCCGCTGCGCGCGGCTGATTGATTTCCCTGCCGCATGCGATTTTTAATTCTCGTCGCGGGCGGTACAGGCACCCGCATGAACCGGCCGGT